>DAVT01000118.1 GCA_002505685.1 Euryarchaeota archaeon UBA501
GCCAGTGATCCAAACAGCAGACCACTCGATTCTGACAATGATGGTATTTGTGACGGTATGGATGACGATGATGGTTCGATGATTCTGATGGTCTATCCGTCTGCGGTCCTTGAGCTATCGTTGAATGTCACGATGCCCAACTTCATACCTTACACAGCAGGTGGAGACATCGACACATGGGAAATCAGTCCAGCATTGCCTTTGGGCTTGAACTTCGATGGTGTCAGCCCTGCGCGTTCAACCTCCCATACCGGTGTGATATCAGGAATGCCAACCGAACTCATGGATCCGACACTGTACACGGTTTGGGCCAACAATTCAGAGCACAGTTCGGTGTATACAATCATGGTGTCAGTACTCACTGACAACGATTTGGATGGATTGCCTGACGTCTATGATGACGATGATGACAACGACGGATGGTCTGATGAAATGGAGGACCTATGTTCCAATGATGCCATGGATGGTTCTAATGCACCACAGGATTCTGATGGAGATGAAATCTGTAACGCAGTGGATGATGATGATGATGACGATGGATTCACAGATGATGATGAAATCATTTGTATCTCTGACCCAGAAGATCCGAATGATGTACCCTCGGACCTGGATGGAAACGGAGTTTGTGACGCCTTAGAATCTGACACCGATGGAGATGGTTGGACTGATGGTCTTGAGAATGCCTGTGGAACGGACCCAATGGACCCAGCAAGTGTTCCGGTCGATGCAGATGAAGATGCCTCATGTGATGTTTTGGATGATGATGATGACAACGATGGTTCACCAGATGTAGAAGATGCATACCCACTTGATTCAGGTGCACATACAGATACAGATGGCGATGGGGACCCAGACACCATCCTGTATTCCCCATACTTTGGAAACCTTACCGAGGATATGGATGACGATGGAGACGGCTGGAATGATACCGTTGAGATTGATTGTGGAACAGAACCTCTCAATGCTTCTAGCGTCCCTGTAGATTCCGATGAAAACGGAATTTGTGATGTCAATGACGATGAGCCTGAAATTGAAAGTGAGCCTGACGAAGAGCCGCCCGAGGAAACGGATTCTGGCTTGAGCCAATATCTCAGTTGGACCGCATGTTGCATCCTACTGCTCCTCCTTCTGTTGCTTCTCCTCGTATTGCTACGTGGAAGTGATAAATCGGTCATGACACTGATTCGAAAGTACCGTGATGCTGAGCCGGAGAATACGACCTCCAAGCCGGTATTCGTGTTCGGTGTTGGAACTCGAGATGATCCGTTCATGCTGGATCCTGTTGAGGGATTATCCTGTGGTTCTTCCGTGGAGAGCAAGGAACTGATCACCATCGACAATCTCGATTCAGGTAGCATCATCCGATTCAATGACATGAACAATCGCGATAATGAAGGCCGATTCAGAATGGATTCAATCGAGGTTCACGATGATGATGGAGAAGGAAACGGCTCCATTCGCTTCCGATTGAAGTTCGATGACAGCCTTGGATATGGTTCTGAAGGGGGCTCCGATTACGAGGGCCTGATCAAGTGCGGTGTATCCTCGGTTTACTTCCAATGGAATGTCCAAACCAAGGAATCTGCAAAGGATCGAAAGGCACGCGAAAAGGCAGAAGCAGAGGCACGTAAGGCCGAGGAAAATCGGATTCGGGAAGAGGCCAAGGCCGAGGCACTCGCTCAAGCAGCCCAAGAGGCTGAGAAAGAGAAGAAGATGCGAGCCGAAGTGGAAGAAAGAGTTCGCGCTGAGGCTGAGGCCAAAGCCCGAATTGAAGCGGAAGCCAAAGCCAAGGCCGAGGCTGAGATGAAGGCCAAGCAGGATGTAGCCAAGGAGCGAGAAGCTGCCGAGCGTCAAGCCAACAAAGAAGCCGCAGCCCTTGCTCAAAGAGAAGCGGAGCACCGCCTTGCTGAGATGGAAGAAAAGATGGCTGCAAAGATGGCAGAAATGGAGCAAAAGATGGAAGGTCTTTCCAAGAAGGAAGCCGAGTTGGCCAGAGTCGCAGCAAAGGCGGAATTCATCGATTTCAAGACCCTTGGTGTGGCCAAGGCATCAGACAAAGATGACTTGAAGCAGATCAAGGGAATCGGTCCATTCATCGAAGAGAAACTCAACGCTTTGGGAATTTACACATTCCTTCAGATTTCCAGAATGACGCCCGAAATTGAAGAACAAGTGAACGTTGCAATCGAGTTCTTCCGTGGCCGCGTCCGCAGAGACAAGTGGGCTCAACAGGCGAAGAAACTTCACGAAAACAAGGACTGATTTACATGGCTGAGATTACAGAATCAATTGAGATGGGCATGGAGACTCTAAACGGATTAGATTGGTATTTCCAGGTGCTCATATGCATCGGCGTCAGTGCAGTTGCAATCTATTGTTTGAGACGCTTTGTGCTTCGACAGATAGCGGAACTGGTCAATGATACCGAGGTTGGCTGGGACAATGATTTGTACATCGCATTGGAATCCAAAATCAACATTTTCTTCGTTGTTATCTGTGTGAATCTGTCTCTGCTTTGGGTGAATCCTGATTTGTTGGGTTCGATTTTCCCATTCATGAATTCACTTTACATCTTGTTGCTGACGATGATGTTGACGACCACAGTCAAGATCGCGACACCTCCACTGATGGCTTTCATGAATAGCAACAAGAAGAGTGGTGTTTCGGTTACGGGTGGAAATCACTTCATCAGCATCATCGTTCGGATTGTGATTTGGCTCATTGGTATCAATGCCATCCTTGGTGAACTGGATGTCGAAATTACCGGTATCTTGGCATCATTCGCCCTGTTTTCTCTAATCATTGGTTTGTCACTACAACACACGATTGGAAACATCCTGAACTCTTTCATGCTGGCCATGGACAGTCCTTTCGATGTCGGGGACAGAATTGAAGTGGAAGGCATTGAAGGACGCGTGGTTTCAACTGGAATCTTGTCGACCAAACTGTTGACACATGCAGAAGAGTTGGTGATTATTCCAAACAACACATTGGTTTCAGCAAAGATTCGAAACATGGCACGAGGTGGAGGCGATGGCCAACCACGCAGAATCAATCTCTTGATTGATGTCAGTGCCGCATACGGGGAAGAGCCACCACATGTGAAACAGGTCCTAATTGACATTGCCAAGGATTGTCCTTACACCGTCGATGAACCAGCTCCAAGAGTCCTATTCGTTGAACTGGGAGAGTACTCTATCGATTTCAGAATCTATGCATGGATTGACAATTATTCTGATCAATGGCCTGCTAGAGATTGGATATTGCAACGCGTATTCGAGCGATTCTCCCAGGAAGGAATCGACATTCCATTCCCAACCTCGATCGAACTTCCTGAATCGCCAAAGAGTGGCACAGAGGCTGCAAAGAAGCGCAAGCGAGCACGCCAGAAGGCAGCACGAATTCAGATGTCTAAGGATGAGAAGTTCTACCGTGAGGAGCGTGACTCTCTGAAATCCCTCCTAGAGGATTTGGAAGAGCAAATGAAGGACGCCACGCTCGGTTCCAGACAGAAGGATCAGATCCGGAAGGAGATTGCATCTCTGAGCGCGACCCTGCAACGATTCGAATCTGAAGATTGATTACAACAGACTTCCAATGATTGCACTGCCTGCAATCCAAGCGCCTGCTGTGGAGCCTAAATTGGCGAATGCAGTCACAAGTAAGACTCTACCGACTTTGTTTTTCCAGAACAAAGATAGTTGGTCCAAGCGAAGGAAATTTTGCAAGTCCTTTGTTGATGGTGCTGCCACTTTTAGTTGTACCAATCCCGCAAACCAACCCGCAGCAAGCATCGGATTCAGTGACGTGATGGGGCTGGCTACGGCAGCCGTGAGAACTGAGAGAGGATGACCTCTAGCAATGAATGCACCAAGTGCTGCAAGTGCAGCATTGAGTGCCAACCAAGTTGCGGCAGCATCCTTGAGTGCGGCGGTATCGCCTTGAGACGCCATCCATGCGAACAACCCTAGCATTAGAACTGGCAAACCCCACTTGACGACCTTCCAAGCAGGATTTGGGGGTTCGATGTAATTGAGTGCCCGCATTCTTTCTTTGTCTGTTTCCCGATTTTCCTTGAGATGTTTTGCCACACCCTCTAGATGCCCTGCGCCAATGACGGCGAGGATTTTTCCCTTGGGTCTGAGGCGCTGAATACTGGCAGCGAGATATTCGTCTCTTTCATCGATTAGAACCTCGCCTGCTGCAGGAGCCACGTCTCGTAACTCATCCATCAATTGGGTAATGAGGTCAGTATTCTCAAGCAATTCATCGACGCTGACATCATCCTGTTCTTCCTCTTCATCAAAGAGTACTGCCATCAGAATCTTCCGTTTTTCTCGAAAGCGCATTTTCCTCCAAGCCCGCCGTAATGTCGTCTGAATCTCGCGATCTACCAAGGCGACTTCTTTGTCTGCCTCAGCCGCTGCTTGGATGGCTGCTAGCAGGTCCGTACCGGGCATCTCGCCTTCCGCCATACCCATTTTCCGCTGCTCTATTGCGAGCAGTGATTGGAAAAGTACCAGTGGCGCTTTCCCTTCTCTAAGCACCTTACCTAGAGTTTCATTGTCGAACTTGTCAGGTTGTGTCAATGCATCTAGTCGGCCTTTACACAATTCAACGGCCACAATGTCTGGATCAAACTCTGCAACAGCAGCGCGTGCAGCTTCTGCACTGGTTTTGGATATGTGAGCCGTTCCAAGCAAACGGAGATTTTCATCAATATCTACGACGCTCACAAATCTACCCCCGGCCTCAATGTTGCCAAGGTGGTGAGCAAATCAGAATGCGCCTGCACATCATGAACTCGGAGAATGTCGATACCTTCGAACATCGCATGTGCTGCAACGCCCAGTGTTCCAGCAAGGCGTTCTGAAGTCTCAGTTCGCCCTAGAAGTTGGCCGAACATTGACTTTCGACTCACGCCCCACAATATGCTATAGTTTGAACCCCTGCGAGAATGTAAAAGTTCTAGATTATGTGTCAATGATTTGCCAAAACCAATCCCTGGGTCCAAGCAAATTAGACCTGAATCATGACCTCCCACAATCAGCGCTTCAGCAGTTTCATTGAGAGTGGCATAGACTTCATTGTACACATCTTCGTATTGTGGGTTCTGTTGCATGCCCCCCGGTTCACCTTGCATGTGCATGATGCAAACCGCACAACCTTGCTCAAGAACAAGGTCTGCCATTTCTGGGTCACGCAAGCCACTGACATCGTTGATCATGTTCGCTCCGGCCTTGAGCGCTGCTCGAGCGACCTCAACTCGACGTGTATCAACCGAAATGAGTCCACTTGGATTGGCCTTTCGAATGGCCTCAATCACAGGAACAACACGCCCCATCTCCTCATCTGGTGCCACTGGCTCCGCGCCGGGGCGAGTCGATTCACCTCCAACATCGACCCAATCAGCACCACTCGACCACATTTCCATGGCCCTATCGACTGCAGTTCGCAAATCTACTCGGGAATCTGCATGAAAGGAATCAGGGGTGACGTTTAGGATGCCCATCAAGCGACAACGCCCATCAGGGCGGCGGCGGAGAAAGGGTCGCAAGTCGCCCATGTAGACCTCCGTTGGAACGGCATGGTTTATGATGTGTGGAGAGGGCGTTGGCCCTCGTGGCGTCCGAGGGTGATTCTGAAAGCATGGCACTTGTGCCACTTGATGAGGATGGTCAGACATCCGCATCCGATGAACCCAGTATTCCGAGTCGAGAAGCATTGGAGCTTGCTGACTCCATTCTTGAAGAGAGATTCGACACCAGTGATTTCGACCGACCCGACGCCATTCTCCACGTTCGCAGAGAAGTTGGAAAGATGGTTTTCGAAAAGGCGGTTGCCTCCGGGATTCTTCTGATGCTCGTCGCCTTGTGCTGGTGGCTGACAATCTCAGTATTCGGTACTCAATTGGGTTCTGAAGACGCGACACTGTCTCTGATTTTCAGCATGAATTACAAGTGGGTCGCGGCAGTCGTCCCGGTCCTTGTTTTCGGGGCAACCGCATTGATGAAACTCTCACGTGAGCGCCGACAACCTTGGCCAGGATTCGCCGCCGGTGCAATGCTGATTTTGGCTTTGTTCATGGCAATCGAGCCAATCGGTCACTTGGCATTTGGTGGTGCGCCTGCAATCATGCTGATTCATTCAGCGAGATTGGTTGTTCTTGGCGTCATGGTATACTACAGTGCAGCGATGTTCATCGATTCACTATTGCTACGTTGGGTACACGATCTTCTGGAAATTGGAATGATTGACGTCTCACTACTTGGCGAGTCCGGTTCAGAGGGACAGGCTGAAGAAGACCAGCCCGTGGCTTAATCTCGTGCGACCAGACATTACGGTGGTTCGTCTGGGCCATCGGCATCAGCGTGACAAGCGCATTACCAGCCACCTTGGCCTAACGGCTAGGGCGATGGGAGCAAACCACTTCGTATTGTGTGGTGACAACGACGACAAGGTTCTGGAAACACTCACAGATGTGACAGAAACATTTGGCGGGACCTTCACTTCTGAACATCATCCAAAGCCCTTGGGATATTTGCGTCACTTTGCAAAGCAGGGTGGGAAAATCGTTCATTTGACGATGTATGGGGAAGATTTCGAAAGTGCAACATCCACGATTTCAACCGACACTCCAATCGCAGTGGTTGTGGGTGGAGCGAAGGTTCCGGGTGAAATTTACAAATTGGCAGACTACAATATCGCAGTGGGACACCAGCCGCATTCTGAGGTAGCAGCACTTGCGCTATTCATGTCTGAATTGATGGGTGGAGTTGCCGATTCAGAGCAATTCCCCGGTGCGCGTTTGGAAGTCAAACCACATCCTTCTGGAAAGGTTGTCATAGACCATGATGATGATTCCGTCACAAGTCAATGATTATAACCGGATTTCAGGGACAGCATTAGGGTGCGAAGGTGACGGTAACAGGGGGCTTCTCTCCCGGTTCCGGCCAATCTGGTGTTTCAAAAGCCTTCATCGCTAGAGACGCGGCAGATTTTCTCTTGCCCAATACACCGTCTCAAAATCATGAAAAAGCCTCTGGGCGCGGTGTTTTGCTGCTGGCTGATGGTTCACGCCACGAGGGTGATTTGTTCGGTGCAGCCACCATTGCTGAAGGCGAGTTGGTGTTCACCACAAACATGACTGGATACCAAGAATCACTGACGGACCCCTCTTTCGCGGGCCAAGTACTGACGTTTACTTGGCCCCTTCTCGGGAACTATGGGATTGCCCCTGGGATTTCCGAGTCCTCTGGTGTTTGGCCGAGAGGTGTTGTTTGTCGTGAGTTGATGATGGAGCCTGACCACCGTCATTGCATCGGAACGGTCCATGACCTATTGCTCGCACACGGCGTCCCTGGAATCTCAGGAATTGACACCCGATCCGTCACACGTCGCGTCCGCGAGTATGGAGTTATTTTGTGCATATTCGGACC
>DAVT01000001.1 GCA_002505685.1 Euryarchaeota archaeon UBA501
CAATTGATGCTGCAGAAGGCGTCCTTCATGTATCCTGTAATGACGGCCTTATCCGAGTATTCTCACTCCACGATAGTTCTCTGATTGGCAACTATTCTAGCCCATTTGGGGACGTTGTTCATCAGATTGAATCAGTAGGGCCCGGCTTTTTGGTTGCCACAAACGGAGAATCACTTTGGCAAGTAACGATGTCATCTGGACTTTCCTCGACCTGGACCAATGTTGCAACCCTTGCGACGGATGGTTCCCCTGCAACTGCTCTATTGGTGGTTAGCACCGATATATGGGTGGGCACAGATGGTGCAGGATTGTTCCACTATGGAGGCGGCTCGCTGCAACAATACGATTCACAAAATGCGCTGCCAAGTGACCGCGTCGTAGATTTAGAAATGGCGGGAACCTATCTGTTGATTGGACTTGAGGATGCAGGTGTCGCCCGACGAGATTTGTCTACGGGTAATTGGGTGGCTACTTGGAACACTGGCAACTGGCTTTTGAGTGATGAAATCGAATCGATTTCTTCTATCGCAGGTTGGATTCACATTCTTGCAGATGATCAAGTCTATTCTTACAACACAAGCAGCCTATCGTTCTCATCATCTTGGTCTCTCTCTGATTTGGACATGGCCCGTAGCCCCGGGAAATCACTGATTCCATGGCCAAGTGGAGGTGCACGCGCACCTGTAGCCGACCAAGTTCTAGTCGATGATGGTTCAGGAGTATTCACCATCCTCCATCCACAAATGCAGAATCATGGAGCTCCTACAACATCTCAACAAAGTTGGCCCCAACTCGTATTGGCATCTGGACCATCAGTCTCCGAAATGACGGATGCCGTAGAGCTGAATGGCATTCTGTATATCGCTACAGAAGATACCGTTCAAAGATACAACACCACCCAACACCGATGGCATACTCCGTTCTCATTGCAAACTAATTCTGCCGCACTTTGTATTGCCACAGACGGCACGAATTTGTTCATCGGTACCGAAGGCGATGGTATCGTACACATGACAACAGATGGTATAGTTGCAGGGACTTGGGATGCCTCTGACGGCCTCTCTGCCGATGAGGTTAGAGACATGGCTTATGATTTCAACACGAATCGAATGGTCGCAATTCACCCCTTCTCTGGAATGTCAGTTGTTGATTCAACATCATCCAGTGTCAATGAAACTTGGACAACCAACAGTGGCGGACTAGGCACCAATCAGATGAACGCGGTCGCGGTACGAGGCGGCATCGCTTACTTAGGGACCAACAACGGAGGTATTGAGCGAATCGACCTAATCAATTCTACTCGACTTGCCCCATGGACATCAACTGGTCTCGACGATTTGCAATCAATGCCAATCGCGATAGATGGAGACACACTCTATCTAGGTGTATACGACTACGGTGTCATCGTTTACAATGCCACTACTGGCGAACAAACCGACCTCTGGCAGCGGAGAGGAAACCAACCCGGGGGTAACCAAATCCCCTCAAACGAGGTTCTTTCACTCGCAGTGCTAAGCCCGGGAACCGTATTGGTTGGAACCGGTGATGGAGGGGCTCGTTACACTTCAAGTGGATGGACCGGTATGGGAAGTACTGGCAATGAATTTGCAGACGAATTCTATGATTGGGACTTCGACAATCAATACATCTATGCCGCGACCGAAACTGGTGTTTGTCAATGGTCGCGATCAAACTTGGCCTTCCAGAAGTGTTGGGACGACAATCCCGACGGCCTTCCAGCACAATTCGCATATTCCATTGAACTCATCGAACCGGGCCGTATTTGGGTCGGTCATTACGAGGGCGCAGGTGTCATCGATGTCACCAATGATACGGTCATCAAGTCATGGCGTGCCGGTGTGCAAACCAACAATGCAAACACCGTTGTCATCGGGGACGTGGCTTACATTGGGTACGATGGTGTCGGCATTTTGCGCTACGATCTGACCAATGACGAGTGGCTATCACCCTGGGATTCGGTGAACACCAACCTCATCGAAAGCAATGGTGTTACCGCGATGGTTCGAGACGTAAATCCGAACCGGATTTGGGTAGGGGGCGACATGGGGTTGAATCTCATCGATGTTGTCAATCAAACACTGGATGAAGATTGGGATTCAGGCAGCAATTCAGGCGGCATCACATTATCGAATCAAGAACCAGCAGAGTTGGCCATTGTCGGCAGCACCCTCTATTACCTTCAGGTACGATTCGGCAACAATGGATATTCTTCCAACGATTTTGTTTACCGTTATGACATCGTCAATATGACACAACAGAGCACGCTTGATGTCGGCGCGACCGAGGGATCATCAGCCATCGTTCATGGTATGGGAGCAGTAGGGGATATCCTTCACTTTGGAATGTCCGATACCCAAAGATGGTGGGAAGGCGGGTACATGGTCCGCTGGAATCACAGTAGCAGTACTTGGCTGGACTCGATTGAGGCGAGTGGACTGGTTGAGCGCGTCAACGCGCAATTCGCAGGAGACTGTACAGGACCCCTAGGCCAAGGTCAGACATACCCTAACTGCCACCTCTATGCAGCCTATGGAAACACACCTCTACACCAAGTCGATATGAATGGGAATTTGGTTCGCTCTTGGGACGATTCCGTCATCGAAGGCCCAATCCGTGGAATTGTCACATGGGAAGGTGCCGTGTTGTTCGGTACTGAAGATGGTGTGGCTCGATACAATTATTCCAGCAACACTTGGTTGTCTGAATGGACTGAAAATAACGGCTTACCCAACAACGTCGAAGACGCCGTTTATTCAATGGAAGTACTCGGCGATGATCTATGGATTTCAACAATGTCAACCGGCGGTTGGAACCGTAACTCGAAACTTCTGCAACTGAATGGAACCACCAATCAATGGACAGTTCACGATGTGGGTAGCGGACAGATTCCTGAAGGATACGGGGCAGACTTTGGAATCTGTGATGACATAGTTCACGTTGCACTAAACCGATGGTCAGGATGGGGCTCTCAAGGAGGAGTCGCTCGTTACGACCTCAACTCAGGGAACTGGCTTTCTGATTGGAATCAAGGTCAGAATGGATTGCCACACGACAACCCTGTTGCAATTGCTTGTGACGAAGCATATGATATCGTCTACATCGGATTTGAAGAAGACGATGGCTCGATTGCACGTTATGATTACGTCAATTTGAGATTCTTGGCCGAGTTGGATGAAGATGACAACACTGTGAGCGACCCGATTTTCCCTGGAGCGATGGCTCACTTTGGTGCTGGTTTAGTGGTCGGCCATTATGATGGCGGAGGCATCACCTATCTTGCAACGACCGGTCAAATTGTGACCAGCGTCATTCCATTTGCGCAGGGCGATGAAGTCACAAGTATCGCTCATGTACCGGGCAACAACCCATACGAATTCGCCATTGGTCGTGCGGGTGGATCCAGTGGTTACAATCGAGTAGACAATCTAGATGCAAACGGCATTTTCCCAGGAGCATGGGATAATTTAGCCATCATGTCCACTGGACGCATCGCTGAATTCACAGGCAATTCTACACACATTTGGGCCGCACCGATTGACGATTACTATTCCACATACGGAACTGCAATCCTAGAAGGTGTGTACCAATCCAATGGTACAGTTGAATGGACTCGTGCTTGGAATCTAAATGCAGAGCTTGTCAATGAAATGACATTGGATGGCGACACATTATGGGTGACTACTACTGGACTCGGTCTTTGGCAAATCGATTTGACCAGTGGGAATTTCACACCTACTGGATTCCCACTTCACGGCCAGATGGATGGTATGGCTTGGTATGGCAATGAATTGATTGTTGGACTCATGGGCACTCCATCAACAGCAGCTGGTGTACAAAGATATGACACCGCAACAGGCCAATGGGGTGCAGGTAAGATCGCAGCCGGCCTACCCAGTAACTTTGTCAGGGACTTTGAGAAGATTGACGACCTCGTTTACATCGCTACTCTAGCAGGTATTGGTGTGTGGAACCTTTCAGCAGATGATTGGGAAGATCCGATGACCACAGCAGACGGCCTCCCAACACCGTTCATCGAATATCTAGATTCTGAAAATGGAGTCCTCATGATAGGGACTCCATCTGGAATGATGTCCTATGATCCCACCAACGGACTCGGTATTATGTACGGTAGAAATCAGGGAATGATTGGCGATTCTGTGGATGGTATTGCCAATTATGTTGATTCCTCGGGCCAGACAACTTTGTTCATCAGCCACAATGGAGAGGGCCCTACCCGACCAGGGTTTAGTGAAGTAATCCCGGTGGCAACCACAACAGGAAACGGCTTCGGTTACTCTGTACAGGATACCACTCTCATCGACATCCTGCCGAGCAACACAGTGACCGCGTTGGCCAGTGATTGGTGGGGAGTACACATCGCAACCGACGAAGGTCCAATGATGCATTGGAACGGTGGCGCTAGTGAAATGGAACAAGGCGCACCACCTTCTGCGTTTGCAGATTGGCCGGTTACACAGATGTCGAGCGATGGCCAATATCTCCTTACAATTTCCAACTTCGGTATAGATCGAGTAGATCCATCAGGAGCCCTTCACCCCTCGACTCGATTAACCACATATGCCGGTCTAGAAAGTACGGTAATTACATCCAATGGAATCTATGCAGTGGGGAGCGACGGCCTTCACATTTGGAGTCAAGCACCAGCATTCGTCGAAAAAGATCGGGCGAGTATTCTCCGTGCCGATCCATTGATGATTAATTTCGGAGGGGACGCTTTCGATGTTACCAATGTGGCCCGTCCAGGAAACGAGATTGTATTGGTGAATGGTACAAATGCGATTTCCCTACCAATGTTCGGTACTGCAGGACCCGGCAATATTCCAATGACACAAGACATGCTCACACTCTCTAGCCCGGTATCGGGAGCGGCTACATGGGTCGCAAGTACAAGGCTCAATTATTCGGGAACATGGGATCTTGCTGAACTGAACCCCAATCTAGAAAGCACCGTTCAAACTGCAATTTTGAACAGTGTATTGACAACTGCAGGCCGCAGTTTACACTTGCAATTGCAAAGCCCGAGCAACGGATCTATTGAAGTACGCCTCACGTACGATTGGGTTCGTAGTGAAACACCATCCGAGATGGTGGACTTATTCGATAGACCCAACGATGGGGGAGGGATTCTAACTGCACAGTGGACGGTTACACAGGACCATTCATTCGCAGCCTACAGAATCTATCTACGGGCGGATAGTAACTGGACAACGCCACCCACTTCGGCTGAACTTCTGTCACAGACATGGGATGCACGCTTGCCCGATTGGCAACGTGTGACCGCGGAACTGAACTCACACAACGGCCAACCACTGGTTGATGGCACACCATACTGGGCAATCATCGTCATTGAGTATCCAGATGGAAGCATCGGCGAGCCGAGTTCACCGATTGGTCCAGCCACACCCACAAATGAGGTTCCAGCACCACCCGCGTGGGCATCAGGTGGCCCAGTTCCATACGAGGATGGGGGTCAAGATGGAGATCTCTTCCTTGAATGGGCTCCTTGCACAGAACTTGATGCAAGTGTGACCCGATTTTGGCCATCACATCAACCAATCAATGGCAATCCAATGGGTCTTCCTCGAAGCTTTGAGTTGGCCCATGACGCTGGAAATAACACAACGCTTAGCCCACCAAACGGCGTAGGCCATCCGTTTTGGGTCGCCTTTACTTGTGTCGACGAAAGTGGGCAACACGATCCTGAGAATGCAACCGTTATCGGACCAATCGTCCCCACTGGAGGCATCGACGATGGAACCGCCCCGTTGCCTATCGAAGATATCGCGGCATGGGATACACCGGATGATGAAGGTGGCCGGATTAACGTCAGTTGGACACCCAACACGGAAGAAGACTGTGCTTGGTACACAGTCTACGCGACACCAGTGGTATCCGAAAATCCACCTGATTGGGCAGATGATGCAGATATAGCTCGAATTGTAGTACCCTGTCTCCCCCGCTCAGGACCTGGTCAAGGAACAGACAACATCAGCACCTACGAGGTAGTCATCGATGAAATTGCAGGAGAACCGCTGACGGATTTGATGCCATATTGGATTACTGTTGTCGCCTCAGATAATTGGGGTAATGCGGATGATTGGAATGTGACTTGGGTAGAAGCATTCAGTGTCCAGAATACAGTGGGCGTAGACCCACCTGCGCGTGTTGAGGATATACAGGCATGGGATCACCCTGAAGATGATGGCACTGCTATCGATGTGCAATGGGCCCCTAGCACTGTAGATGATTTCGATTTCTACGTCGTATGGGCAAGCGAACACCCGCTCGACAATGTAGCCTTCAAGTGGATGGAGTGCGAAGAAACCCCTTCTTCTTGTGGATTGTTGGTGATTGAGCAACAACGTCAATCGTGGAACGGACCGATGAATATCGTACTAGAATCAGCTTTGTATGGAGGGGACTCGCTTTTGGAATCCACTGCCTCCGATATCATCCCAAACCAGCCAATATGGGTCACTGTAACGATTCACGACATTAAGGGCAATGCGTTCTTGACCAATTTGGATAACCATATGACTTTGGTTACCCCTATCGATAATTCAGGCGACATCATTGCTCCAGACCGCTTACCAACGCCTCTGGTTGTAGATCGTCCCGATGACTCCGGAGATGCTCTATTGGTCTCGTTTGAAGAAAGTGATGCCAGTGACTTAGATCAATACGAAATCTATGCGGATACGATTCCATTCACTGATGTTGGTTCGCGAACTGCGGCCATGATTGTAGAGCGAGACGGCTCCACTCCATTCCAGCCCGGTGGGCCAAATTCAGATGGTCGACCAGGTGGTGGACGCCAAGCAGATAGTTCAGATCCCAATTTGATCGATGACGTAGTATTAACCCGCCTTTCCAACGGACAAAACATCCAGCCGGGAACAATGGTATGGGTTGCAGTCGTGCCGGTGGATAGTTCAGGTAACGCATGGACAAACGAACTCAACGTCGCCACCTCTACTCCGATTGATGATAGCCTGACGGACCCAGGCCTACACCTTCCAGAAATTACTGGAATTCAAGCAACTTGGAATGAGGATAGAACTGCGATTACAGTAACTTGGGATGAGTCAAGAGATCCACAAGTGGTTGGTTACATTGTGCACCTAAATTCGGATGTTTACGAAGACGTTCGCGCGGCACAATTCGAGTCAAATATTACGCAGGGTACTCGGACAACAATGAGCCCTGAAATTAGGGATTCTCAAGCCAACAACACCTGGTATGCTTCTGTAGTTGCGTATGATGGGGAAGTGACCCGGTTTGGCGTCGTCCCCGTCGCGGTTGAAGATTGGACACCAGGAAATGAAAACACAGAGGTTGAAATCGATGAAGAAGGCTCTGGCGAATGGTGGGATGACCTAAGCGCAATGGAAGTAGCTCTCATCGCCGTACTGACTCTAATGATTGTGCTGCTTTCCATGATTATTGTCGGGCGTTTGCGAAAATCGTCTTACAACCCACTGGATTATGCAACCCCCAATTGGGAACTCCAAGTAGAGGATTGGAGTGGCGATTCATATGCAACGACAATGTCTCCTGAGGTTGACTTTGGAGATACCTTGGTGCCTGCAGCAACAACAATCCAAAGCACCTCACCCCCAACAAATTCACAACAATCAAGCGCCTCAATGGATGATTTGGAGTCACTCGCAGGAGACCTTCTTGGCGAACCAGAGAATAAGAAATCAGATGACCCATTCAACCTTGATGATATCCTGTGAGTAGAGGGCGTCATTTGAAGCGCAGAACCCCATCGGGTGCTGAGGCACATGGGTGAACACGCCCCCGATAGTGAATCGGTCTTCACGACATTGCGTTGGAATGACGGGCAAGTCGCCTGGTTACCCGAACACCTGCAACGATTGGAACAACACGCCAATCGGCTAGGGATTGTATGGCCCGAAGATTTCCTTCAAAGCCTCCATTCTACTCCAATCAATGGAACCGGCAACCTTTGTCGAATACAATTGGACCAAAACGGTACAATCACTCTCACGTTACGCCATAGCCAATATCCACCATCTCCATTGACAGCCGCATCGCAGGAAGCACCACGTTTCCCCGAACATGTACAAGGGACCAAGCATGCTGAATGGAGTGGATATAACGAGGCCCGTAAACAATCTAACGACAAAGGAGCAGACATCGGATTGTTGGTTCATGATGGGGCCGTCGTCGATGGGGATCGTTGCACCCCCATTTTGCTTGATATCGACGGAGTCGCTTTTGCATCTTCACCCGATGGAGGGGGCGTCGATTCAATTACTCTAGATGTGTTGAGGCCGTCAATCGAAGCCGCCGGCATTCCATTTCGAACTGCACGATTAACAGAGAGATTGCTTGGACGAGCCGCAGAGATAGTTGTTGTAGGCACTGGAGTTGGTGTTGCCTGGTTGAATGAAATTGATGGACAAAGAGTGGGTACAGGTTCAGCTGGCCCCCTTTTCGACACGTGTAAAGGTGCGTTCGATTACCAACTTGAAGAAGCATGGAGTCAATTGGGTGATGTTTGATGAGAGTGAGCAAAGTCATCACCGCAAGACCAGATCTTTCGCTTGATATCTTATCACACCTCAGAGACTGTAACCTCTTTTCTTCTGAGTTCGGTGCACCAGACGAACTGCTGCTTCATTCCGGTGGCCCCATTAGTGATCTTTCAAAACGAAGTTTGTTGATGGGCCCTGCTACAATACGATTTGTCGTAAAGCAGTCTCAAAGTAAGTTGGAAACCATCTCAACTTCACCCCTTACTGGAGAACTAAATCTACAGTCGAGCCCTGCCCCGATGGATATCCAAATCGAGGAGTGGAAGGGGTCATGGGAAATTACCGACCGTGTTTCGGGAAACGACCTTTCCGATGCTCTGCGAAAGTTGAAACCGTACCTTCCGGAAGCCAGCGGCTCAGATTTTCAACCCGGGGGTCTTGCTGGGATTTTGACCTATGATATGGTCCAACATACAGAACCCCTACTTTTGCAGCACACACCGGAACCAGATAAGGTTCTGATGATTCTGTACCGAACGGATCGTTGGGTCATACACGACCGTGAGGACTCAATGCTTGAAGTCACATCCTCGATTGAAGCAGATGAGTGGGTCAATGCGGTGAACCAATCGATAGAGAATGGCATCCCATTCCGTTGCGAACCCCCAAAACCTACACCAAGAACTCCACACTCAGAAAGCGATTTGGAGCATGCAAAAAAAGTTCGAAAGACCCAATCAGCCATCAGGGAGGGTGTTTTGTATCAACTGAATTACGGGCGAATCTGGACAGAAAATATCGACGACCCATGGAATGTTTTTCAACGGTTGAACCGTGATAATCCAGCTCCACTTTCTGCATGGCTACATTCACCAGACTTACAGATTGCAATCGCAAGCAGTAGTCCGGAATTATTGTTGAAACAGGAGGGTAGAACCGTATCCACTCGCCCCATCAAAGGGACGCGCCCACGAGGCGATGACGCTGAGCATGACGCAAATCTTCGAGGAGAATTGGTTGGCAGCCGAAAGGAAATTTCGGAGCATTTGATGTTGGTTGATTTGGAGCGCAATGACCTTGGTCGAATCTGCAAACCGGGTAGCATCCAGTGGAAACGATGGAGAATTGAGTCCTATCCTCACGTACAACACATGGTCAGTGAAATCGAAGGACAGTTATGCCAGCATATGGATGGCTTTGATGCACTCCAATCTATTTTCCCGGGTGGCAGTATTACCGGTTGTCCCAAAACAGCAACAATAGCGGCTATCGATGAGTTGGAAGGCACGCCACGCAGTGCATGGACCGGTTCGATAGGACATATTGATCCTCGGACAAATCACTCGCAATGGAACATCCTCATCCGAACCATGGAAGCGCACCTTCATCAGGATACATGGAAAGCCACAGTGCAAGCCGGCGGTGGCTTAGTCATCGGCTCTAACCCACTCAATGAGGTTGAAGAAGCCAAATGGAAGGCACAGGCGATTTGCAAGGCAGCATGGGATTTCTCTCCCGCTGCCCAAATGATTCATTCACCTAGAGGTTCGAAATCTGTTTGCATTCACCCGATTCCTCCAATTACTCAGTCAATTCAAAGACTAATTGAAAGTCAATACACGGAACTTATTCCATTGGTACAACCGGAAACGACTGAACCAATTCTTTGGCACGAAAATCTTGAGTTGAACGAACCTACCAATACACGGGTATTATTCGTGGACAACCTTGATTCATTTTCGTGGAATATAGTACATGCTTTTTCTACACTTGAGGCCGAGGTTATCATTGTTCCAGGTCGATTGAATTCGTCCGACCCATTACACTTGATTGAACAAATTAAACCCTCACACATTGTATTGGGACCAGGCCCAGGTCGGCCGGAACAATCAATGCTTACAATGCAGTTTGCACGAGCTGCATTGTGTGGCCAAACTCCCCCACTGTTGGGCATTTGCTTGGGTCATCAGGCATTGGGTCTCGCTGCAGGATGGACACTCGCCCCTTCAGAATACGGTGCAGTTCATGGCGTCCCTGATAGTATCCAAAGCGGCGATTCCGTGCAAATCATGACTCGATATCACAGTTTGGCGTTGACTCCGACCAATGACACCCTTGACGTTACTTCTACAGATTCGGATACCAACAATTTGGTCATGGCGATTCAGCACCCAAAGTGGCCGGTTAGAGGCGTTCAGTACCATCCCGAATCAGCAGGTTCAGTAGGGGGTCTTTCGATATTGGCCGACTTCCTTTCTCAGTAGAACTGCGAAGCGTTCAAGATATGCCTCTATCTCGAGAAGGGTATGGCTACTTGTCGATTGTGCAAAGGCCAGTATCCCAATGATCAATTCATAGACGGAAACGGCCCTCGATATTTGGTCTGTGTTCGTTGTGCTGTGGATGAAGGATACCTGCCCGCAGAAGAGGTCTCTGGCTATTACGACGACAGAACCGCAAAGGCCCGAATGTCATTGTTCGCCCGGCGCTATGGCCCCATATTCTGGTTGATTTCAGGGTGGGTGATTTGGGCTTTGTTCTTCCAAGGAATTGAATTGTGGGGCAATTTGATTTTGGTTGTACTTTTGTTGTCAACCTTGATCGTACCTCTACTCTTCTTCTTGCGAACTGCCAAGTTTAATGCCCAATTAAGACAACTGACACCATAGTCATGTCATTGGGACTATTGAGGCACTCAGTCATATTCTTGATATAGTGCCAATCCAAGCGGTAGGTTAGAGGGAACACCGGGTTCCCTATGAATGAACCGTGACAGAATTGGCTGGAATTGGAGGCAAAAACAAGTTACTGAAAGGAAATATGGAGGGCGAAATCAGCCCATTAACGCGCCGAAACGCACCATATTTCTGGACAAACAAACGCGATAGCCCCAGCGCCAGCCACATCCGAAGCGTAATCTCCCAGAGAACAGGTCAGATTTTGCCCATTCCTGGAAAGAGAGAACGGTGGGTTCTCTGAAATGGTTTACAAAACAAAAGGAAGTGAAAAGAAAATGAACAACCGAAAGAACCTGAGCATGCTAGTGGCATTGTTCCTCGT
>DAVT01000094.1:0-2856 GCA_002505685.1 Euryarchaeota archaeon UBA501
GGGGGTCGAACCATCATGGAAGATACAGGAGGCTGGGTAGAAGTGGCTCATCCCTTCCCATCCTCATTTAGCATCCCCAACAATGGCACATTCATGCTACGTGTTGTGGTCGAAACCGACCAAATGCCATCCTCAGGATATGGAGGGGCAATAGATCCACCCGAAGGTGTGTTCATCGATGATATCAGTGTGACCAGAACTTCCTCCGGATTCACTGACACACTTTGGTCAGAGAATTTCACCACCGATGGAGGGGCTTGGCATGACTTGCTACCTGGTGGGACATATGATCAATGGCAATACCTGAGCAATTGGGGGAACAATGGTCCGTCAGAATCGACTTGGTCCTTTGAGAACGCCCCCCTCATCGCAGATGGTTGGTCTGTACACACGCCTTACGGCCAGTCTTGGTCTTTCGGCAACGTTTCCAATACCAGTGGTTGGGGTCCTTCTGCGTGGCCCAGTGGACAAGTGGGTGTTGCTATGGGATTGCATAATCGGCACGCAGCCAATTCGTGGTCGCACCTAATCAGCCCCACATATCACATTCCTTTGGGAGCAAGTGCTAGAGTCTCTTTTGATCATTTCATCTGTGCTGAAGTCGGATGGGATGGTGGCGCATTATACACCAGTATTGACAATGGTACATCTTGGCAAATTTATGGACAAGACATTCCTCAGTTCTATGATGTTCAACATTGGAATAATCCACAATCACCCCTGTATCAACAATGGGCATGGGACGGTTCAAATCAGAAAGGTGGTGGGTGTATGAACAACAAATCATTCTCCAATGTTGAAGCAGACCTCACCAATTTTGGAGGACAGGATGTCATGTTGCGTTTCTCATTCTTTTCAGACACTTTCATCGAGTTTGATGGATGGTATATCGACAATGTCGGCGTCATCGTCGATTGGTTTGAATCGAATGGTTCGTGGACCAGTGACTTGATTTCCGGGAATTCTCATGGATTTGCGCCTACCCTCGATATCGATGCCAGAGTACCCGATGGGGCATGGGTGAAAGCCAGCATAGTCGATGCAAATGGAACGACCTTAACCGGCACGTTTGGTTCAGAAAATCTCAGTTTCCCAGCCCTTCCTTCAGGCGAATCGTATCGCATACGTGTCGAATTTGGCACCACAGATCATCAACTTACACCTCGAATTCTAGGTTTGCATTCAGGTGCTGTACGCATTTTGAATACGGCCGATGGGACAAATGGATGGGATATTCCTCAAGCATTGACACATGACAATACCGCTAGAAACATAACCAATCCAACGCTCAATACAGTTCGAATATCGGGTTCACCAGTTTATGGAGATGCACCCATTGAAGAGGTCACGATAATTGCTGAATCAGCAGGCGCGTTGTACCAGTTATGGAATGGTCAAGGAGCGCTAATTGCCAGTGGCATGCTGAACAATCAGAGCATTGTATTACCTCATTCGGCAGTCAACATCCGACCCACAATCGATCTTCAACCAGGGGGGTGGATTCGCTATGCATCGTTTACGGGCCATCTTGGTCAGCCAATGAACCATGGTTCGCTGGATGTAGGGGCAGACGGCGCAATCGATTGGGAATGGGACGCAGAATCGAATGGAGCCCTAGGTTGGTACGATGGTAGTCATTTACAGAACAATACATCTTACTCACAATGGATTGCCCCTGGGGTCGTTCTCGATCAAGGAACAGTCCTCTACGCTGATGATGACATCACATGGACTTGGGCAAATGGAATTCATGATTCGATGCATGCTGGAGAGCACAGGATTCTAGATCGACCTTGGACTTTAATCCAAAATCAATCAAACGCATCCGATTTCACATTCATGGGAATTGCGATCTCATGGGAATCTACCTCTTCGATTACAGGGTTGGGGCCCTCGCTTCGTGAAATTCAATCAGATGCCATAAATGGAACTGGCCCTGCGTCGATTATTTCAGGAGATTTGCATATACCGATTGTCCTTGAAGCAGACCAAGGGGGTGTCAAGCTTGCAGGATCCATTTCCCATGCTCAACGGATTCTCAACGAAGTCATATCTGTACCCACTGGAACCATGGTGCCCGAAGAAAACGTGACCATCTTGAGTTCTCATTCTCATTTGTTTGATCGAAACTTACTCGACGTTGCCATCCTCAGAATGCAGAGTGATACTGGGGTTGACATTGAGGTACATGTTGAAAATCTGTCTACTGGGCCGGTAGCGACTCAGATTTTTGGAGCGGAAAAGATGTCCATGTCATCTGTCAGCGTAATTGAAGTAGGTCAATTTGAATATCAATTATACTGGAATTTCCAAACCCAATGGGCCTTCAATGATGCGGATTCGATACAAGTTTTGGCCGAAGCAATTGAAATCGACGGCTTCACCTTGGGTCCTGCACATTCTCAGATCGGTGGTTCCAATCACCAAGCCATGGAAAATGATCTCGAGGTTGTAACTTGGGAGGTTCGCGATGAGCAATCTCGCTTGTTGTCCAATGAATGGGATGCGCGTTATCCCTTGCATGCAAAATCTGGCTCGACGATATCGGTCATGGGCACGATAAGGTTTGAAGGACAGGCGGGTACCTACCCTGATGCAGATTCTTATACCGTAGCACTTGAGATAAACGGATTCAACGGCACATCGCAGTCTGTAGGAATCAGTGGGGATTCTGGAGAGTTTTCTGCAACCATCGATTTACCAAATGGTTCGGAAAATGTGTCTATTTCCCCTTGGATTTTGCAGATAGGACCTTCTGGAGCACCTACTTACGGGGCCGAAGACGCTTCTGCTGGTGAATTATTCATCGAAATCAAAACAGATTCGACCCCTCCACAGTTAGGTCCATTGATGATT
>DAVT01000094.1:3166-14416 GCA_002505685.1 Euryarchaeota archaeon UBA501
CCACAGTTAGGTCCATTGATGATTTACACACCCAATGGAGGGCAATTGGCTGATGGTAACATTCTGTCACCAGACCGCACAGCGCCTCTGTGGATTGAAGTACACGACGATGAATTATTGGATACATTTGTCAACCTGCGATGCTGGTTCGAGAACTACGATGATACAGATCAAGATGGAATTGCTGACGAGAGTGAATATGGGGACTCACCACAGTTCTTAGGCGGAATTCCGCGAGGCACAATTCGTGTTGATTTCCCTGCAGTAAGTTTGTCCATGATGAATGAGAATGATCGCATTTCATGTTATGTGGAAGGAGGAGATTATGCTGGACACCCGTTCATTGGAGGAGGGGGCCCTGGATTTGAAAACGATCTTGCGACAATGTTAGTACAAACCCAAGAGCCTACGCAAATACCACAGTCCTCAATATCTCTGAACCGCCACAAAGATGTGTCATTATTGATGGGAATTGAGCATGAGTTTTCATTTACCCTACAGGACGCCAATGGATTGGAATCCATCGATTCAATAGAATTGGATATTGCAGGAGATGATTTAGGTCTAATCCATTATCATCCACTTAATGGAACGTTGTCATCAACACAGGGTGGTCCTGTTGTACCACTTTCTGTAGAAACGGAATCGCTTGGAGACGATGTATACTCCATAGATATTGCATTCGCGATTAACTTTGGAGCGCCCGCGGATTGGCTCCAAGGACAATGGATTCCATCACTCAGAATTGTAGAGGATGGAGAATTGGTTTCAAGTGTGGCTACAAACTTGGAGGACTTGGCATGGGCTCTAGACAATCGATTGATGTGGAAGATCGATGAAATTGAAGATTTGACAGCACCCTCCATGCCCATTTTTGAGGACAAATTGAATCTCCAGCCAGGTGATTCAATGTCATTTTCTGCCTCCGTTGTACACCGTGAATTGGATCAAAAGATTTCAGTTGATATTCCACAAAGCACAACAATTGAAATCCAAGTTTTAGGTGGAGAGGGACCGTTTACAAGATATTATTCAGCTCATGGAAGCGGATTTAATGCTACCATTGATTTTGACGTAAACCTCTGGAATGGCCCCACCCATTCAGTACGATTTGGCCTATCAAACCAAACTGGTTTGAATGCAAGTTTACCAGATATGGGCTTTGATGTAGCCATTGACAATGTAGCCCCTCTAATCGAATTCCAATCCACCAGTTTGGTTCAACTCCGTTCTGATTTACTGAAAAATCAGCTTGTATCTTTTACGATTGAAGACGAAGGGGGGATGGGCGAACAAACCGTCATGCTTCATTGGTTATACAGAAGGGATGGACTCGATATATCTGGTTCAAAATCATCATTCGAAATGGATCTTGGGGTCCATTCTGAAGGTCTGTGGGTTTACTCCAATTATGTTGACTTCACACCTACAGTAGAATTACTTCCAGGTGATATACTGCTGGTTTGGATTGAAGGACAAGACCTTGCTGGAAATGCTTTGCAGGGCCCAGGTACACATGAATCGCCCCGAGTTCCCATGTTAGAAATAATGCATTTCACACCCGATTTGATTTCAATATGGGTTGATAACAACGCCCCTGAAGTGGGAGAAAAAATCCAAATCGATGCTCGAATACACAACCTTGGGAACATAAGGGGGGTGCTAAATGTCAGTATTTGGGCATGGGAGCCTCAACCAAATTCAGAACCCTTAATCATCAAATTAGAAGACAAAAATATTTCTTTGGAACCAAGACAATCAGTTTTGTTGAGTTTTGAGTTTGTAGCTTGGAGAGTAGGAGACTTACAGATTTACATTGTAATTAACGAAGATACCGATTCAAGAATGCCAATTGACATCCCACCAGTCCGTGAAGAGGGAGCAAGTTTGTCGTGGTTTGAGCGGGTCTTTGGGGACGGCCCAATTGTAGTAAGCATGCTAATCTTGGTTTGCACGGCCCTTGGTTTTGGAACAGCTATGCTGTGGCTAAGAGATGAGCATGAAGATTGGGAGGATGACTTGGTTGATGAGGAGGATTGGCCAGAGCCTCCTGAGCAATTCCCTGATGAAACTCCACCTCCCATTCCGCGAGATCTGCTAGATGTTGACCTAGAGGAAGAATGAACAGTGGAAAGCCTCTCGCGAGGGCCACGCAGGGGTTCCCGAGTGGTCAAAGGGGGCGGACTCAAGATCCGCTGTCAAGCGCTTCGCAGGTTCGAATCCTGCCCCCTGCACCAATTGAAAAATCAATTTTTCAATTGAAAAATTCAAAACGAACAGTTCTTGTGTACCTAATCGCGAGATTCAAACACTACTTCCAACTCGCCAAATTATGGATGGTGATGATGAGTTCATCCTCATAGAGGATGAAAACGAGGAGAACCCGCCCTCAGTAACAACATCTCCCGAGCTAACCAACGAATTCGAATCCGCAACTATTTCTGAAAAAGTGGCTCTGCGGGAGCGATTTACAAAACTCAAGGAAGGACTCTCTGAACAGGTTGACGCGGTCAAAGATCGCCTCAAACCCAGAATGGTTGATGTCGAATCTGAAGCCCTCGCTGAAGCAGCTGATTTGTCATTAGAAATTGATGGTTATCACACCTTTGAGTGGCCCATCAAAGGTATGGATTGTCCCGATTGTGCAGCGAAGGCGAAACGGGCAACACAGCGCCTTCCCGGAGTGAAGAAGGTCGCAGTTTCAGTGACGATGGGCACGATTTCAATTGACATTGATTTAGGAGAGGGCCATACATCGAAAGTATCGGCCGTGATGACCAGTTTGGGACATGATCCAGATATTACTTGGCAGCGAATCATGGGTGTTACTGCTACAGGTCTTGCCGAAAAAAATGGAGTCGATAGAAGGGAACTCAGAAAAATGTTGATGCAAATTGCGGGCATTTTGGAAGTACGATTTGAGGATGCCTCTGTTGAAATCCAAACTGTTCCATTGACTGAGAAAGTTCTCATCGATGAGTTAGTCAATGGCTTGAACAAAATTGTAGGTGGTCAAGCAGTACTTCGCGAGGTTCAAAACCGAAGATTGGACAATGGCCAATGGCGTCTTGTCTCTAGTGTCCCGGCAATTTTGATTTTGTTCGCAATTCTCATCATGCCGGAGCGATATCAGAATCAGAATCTCCTGATGTCACTAACACTTGTTGGAGTGGGACTTTCCGGATGGCGGATGTTCTTGGATGCTTGGGGGGGAATAAAGAACAAGGAATTGGGGTTCCAATTGCTGACATCATTGGCCGTCATAGGTGCATTCTTTGGCCAACATTGGTCCGAAGCACTGATGGTATCCATTCTCGTTGCAATTGCTGCACATATGGAAGAATCAGCATTACTGAAAGCGCGCGAAGCGATGCAAGGAGGGCTTGATCGACTGCCAAGACGCGCGCGAAGAGTAGGCACCTCAAAGAAAATTACAGGTATTTCGATGATAGCCTCCGTCCAAAATATGCTATCTCAAAGTCCAAGCGAGCATGGTTCTACAGATGATGAAAATATGATTTCTGTAGAACTTCTTGAAAAGGGTGATCGTGTCGAAATACGGAGTGGTGAAATCGTGCCCGTCGATGGAATCGTAGTCGATGGAATTGGTTCATTAAATCGGGCACCACTAACAGGTGAGAGCATCCCTGTTCGAGTTTCAAAAGGAGAAGAGGTTCACGCTGGCTTGGTTCTTGACAGAGGCCCGATTGTGGTCGAATCCACCGCAGTTGGTAACGAAACAAGATTGTCCGGATTGATTGATGAAGTCAGAACCTTCCGAGATCGTCCCCCTCGTGTTCAAGGCACCATTGAGAAGTTTTCAAAGTGGTGGGTTCCGATTGTATTGGTTTGTGCTCCACTTGCTGGATTGATGATGAATGATGTGCGTTTGACCCTCTTGCTCTGGGTCGTGGCATGCCCGTGTGCATTGTTACTCGCAGCTCCCGTACCCCACGCCGCAGCCCTTTCCACGGCCTCAACGATGGGTATTATTGCTAGAGGGGGTGATGCACTTGAAGCCGCCTCAGGTGTAGATCTTGCGTTACTCGACAAGACAGGAACTCTAACCAGTGGAAAACCAAAATTATGTGAAATTCGTCTGGCTAAGTCACAGAAAAGAGAGAACATCCTTCGCCTCGCAGCTGGTCTCGAGAAACGCTCCAATCATCCATATGCGGCTGTAATTTTGCATGAAGCAAGCGATGTGGGTACTGCAGAAGTCACAGCTCTGAAGGATGGAGACGCCGGTGTCGAAGGAAAGCACAGTGGAAAGAAGGTCATGTTTGGTCGAGCTGATTGGCTTGTCAAGAATGGTGTCACAATATCTGAAGAATTGCTTGAAGACCTTGACTCCTCGCTTGGCGTGTCAGTTTTGTCGAAGGATGGAAAGGCAATTGCTGCATTTTCCTTTATTCACGATGACTTGAGACCTGGTGCAGCAGAAATGATTCATGATTTGCAATCGATGGGCGTCGCGGTCGAATTGCTATCAGGGGACATCCAAGAAGCCGTGGAATCACTTGGAAAGGAGATTGGGATTCCACCCATCCAGTGTAGAGGTGAGATTGATCCTGAAGGTAAAGCAATGTGGGTAGAGCGCCGTAGCCAAGGCAGGAGGACGTTGATGGCCGGAGACGGTTTCAATGATGCATCAGCTCTTGCAGTCGCTGATATTGGAGTAGCAGTAGGTAGTGGAGAGCAAGTCAATTTGGATGCTGCTGATGTTCTCATACCGGGGGAAGATCCTCGCGCAATCACCTCACTGATTCGTATTGCAAAACGCACTCATGCAGTGGTTCAATTCAACATTCTAATCTCGATTTTGGTCACGATACTATTGGTGGGAGCAGTGATAACTGGAATGAATAGCATTGCGATTGCTGTGCTTGTTCACGAAATGAGTGCATTCCTTGTCATTCTAAATGGAGCATTCATCGCCTCTTCTGGAAATCGCCTCAGTTTACTGGGTTCTGTATTGGGCTCCATAGTAAGAGATTATTCTGAAGCATTCAAATTGCTATTTTCCAAAAAGTCTTCATCAACAACACATAACTGAACAGTCGCGGCCTTGATATACGCGTATGAATCGACCAAGCCAAGGGGGGCAGGAAATGAGCAAGATTCGAGTCGATGGGCGAACCATGGCTTTGTCTCATCCAACCCGGCTTGCCATCTATGAAGACCTCCTTGAAGTAGAAGAAAAGTCGACTGTAATGTTACAGAAGAGTACGGGTGTGACCCGCTATCATTTGTACCATCATTTGCAAACCCTAGAAAAAAACGGTTTGGTTGAAAATCATCGTGATGAAGGGCGCGCCCGTTGGTGGAGAGTGACCGAACGAGTTACCCTGACTCCATCGCCCCAATCTGATGAAACTAACAATTTACCAGATAACGTTCGAGCTCTGCTCGAATCTGGTGCAGAAGTACATTTCATTCCCATTCCAGCAGATCGTTCTGCAACCCTAGCGAAGAGTGCAGTTTCAGCAATTGCGGAATCCTTCGGGGTCGATTTGGATATGGGTGTAACTTTCATGCCGAATGGGATTCTAGTGATAGGTCCCCCCAAGCGCTCATGAAGTGGTGATATCTTGAGTGATGAGATTCCCGAAATAGAATCGAAAATCGCACCCCCTACAGTCAATTGTCCAAATTGTGACAGTATGCTTCCTCACGAACTAGGGGAAATCACATGCAGTATCTGCTCTGCTGTTTCAAGAATTGATCACAAACCAACTAGAGATAGTTGGATGGATGAAAAAGTCAGCTGTCCGAATTGTCCAAAGATTCTCCGTGTCGGAGTAGATGAGCGTCCTTGCGCATTGCGATGTTCATCTTGTGCTACCGTGTTCAAAATCACAAGAAAAATTGTCAAAGTCGAGGTCGATTGCCCCTCTTGTGAACGCCAGTTACGTATCCGACCAAGACCCGGGAAGCGACGTTTGGATTGCCCCGCTTGTTCAGAGTCCTTCCATGTGACGTTCTGAGTCGGAATACGGGAAAGAATTCAAGCCTAGGAATCCACTCGATATCGCTATGAAGACAACATTTCGGTTGATGGGGATCGCTGATTGGGTGACACTGGGAAATGGCCTTCTGGGGACACTCTCGATTGTTTTTCTAATTCTCGCCTTCGATGGTTTTTCATCATCAGACGGTAGCCATCTTTCTGAATCATACATTTGGATGGCAATGCTATTCATTTTGTTGTCAGTTTTTGGAGATCTCATTGATGGACCGATTGCACGCAAATTTTCCAAGAGAAGATACCTTGGTAGTTATCTTGACTTGATGTCAGATTCAATTTCGTTTGGTGTCGCCCCTGCCCTTCTTGTGTTTGGCATGTTCAGTCGATGGGGAGAAGCAGCGCCATTTTGGACAGTTCCGTTGGTTATCGCTTGTTGTTGGTTGGTGATTTGTACCATGCTGAGGTTGGCCCGTTTTCAACATGAATCAGAGTTAGACAATAGATGGTTCCACGGATTGGCCAGCCCTGGAAGTGCGGTATTGATTCTATCAATATCAGGTCTGATTTGGCTACAACCGGAGGTGCTGCCAATAGGAACCATGGGCACGGTTAACGGGGCCCGACCTCTTGATTGGCTGATATTGATTGGTACCTTTCTTGCGGGTTCTCTGATGATATCTGATCGTAGACTACCCAAGTTTTCAAAGGGCGCGGGTATGAATCTAAGTCTGTTTTTACTCATCGCAATGTTTGTTGCAACAACAATCCAAATTGCAGGATATACCACTGAAAACGGAGCATTAGCCTCATTCATTTTACTGGGTATCTCAGCGGCCTTGATTCTCGTTCACGTCATAATGGGTCCAAAAATCTGTGATTCTATGTTCAATAAGCAGGATTCCTATTAGATCAAATCATCCTATTTCGGAAGATGACATAGGGTCTGATAATCCGTCTGTCCCTCTCGTTCAAACCTATGGCGGTTAAGTATCAGAAGAATTCGAACGAGAATTCGGGGATGGGACCCTTGAGTGTTAGCAGGGAGAAATTAGCAGAACTTAGAGCGCGGCATACGGCTGGTAAATCAGGCTCAACGCACTTGCGAACTCCTGCACTTGATGATGTTCAAAATCTCGACAACCGACTTGACAACGAACGGAGGATGCGTTCGTCATTAAAGCGAGAACGTCGCCTAAGATTACAAGAGCAGGCTGAACGTTTAGCTGGAGTAAAGAGCGCTTTAGCGAAGACGGTTGGCATGCAAGCAGAGGGAGCACTTGCTGATATTGAATCCGAATTACGTTCAGAGATGGAATCCGAACTTGAGCGTCTTGAAAGGGACGTTCTAGAGAGGGAAGAGGCCACATTACGTGAAGAAATGAAACTTCGCCTCGTGCGCGAAGAAGAATCAATTCGTTCACGACTAGAATTGGAATCCACACGCAGATTAGAATCGAGACGTGATCAACTTCGCTCGCAATTGAAGGAAGAGATGGACTCTGAATTCGATCGTCGTCGAGCCTTCCTTGAAGAGCGACTTGAAATTGAGGCTGGTCAGGAACTCCAACGCCAAATTCGAGATATTGAGGACAACCTCAAGTCTGAAATGAGTACTCGTCTAGATGAAGAAGAGAGTGCTCAAGCGAGGAGAATTGAAGATGCACAACAGGCAAGACTTGCCGAGAGAGAAATTCAACTCAGAGATGGAATCCGCCGACGACTCGAGCAACAATTACGTCAGCGATTGCGTGAGCGTGAAGCAAGACTACGAGCAGAATATGAGCGTCGAGCCCATCGCTTAGAAGAAGAAATAGCCCAAGAACTTGCAAGTGAATTGGAAACTCGCCTCACTCAAGAAACTGAGAGATTGGAAGGACGGATGCAAGAGGATTTGGAATTAGCAGTCGCCCGCAAGCGAGAAGATTTGCAAACTTCAATTTTGAAGAATCTTGATTCCGAATATGGAGAGCGCCTCTCGTTGCGAAAGCAGCGCTTGAAGGAAAGATTCGATGTATCATTCTCTCACGCAATTGATGAAATTGACCGGGCTCTTCACATTGAACTTGAAGACACGGTTAGAGAGAGAATCGACGCTGAATTTGAGCAATACAAAGTTGATAGAGAAGCTGAAATTACTCAGCATCTAAGTCAATTTAGGCACGATCGGGAGTTAGATTTACGCGAGCAACTTGAATCCCAATATGAAGAGAAGAAAGAAGCCTGGGTATCTCAAATCGAATCCGAGTTTTCCGCAAGACAACAAACTGCGGAGCGCCAAATTATGGCGGAAATTGATTCAAGAATTCGTAACCAAAGAATCGCTCAAGAGACGAATCTCGACCTTATCAAACAAGAAACCAGTTTGGACTTGGAGGTCGAAATGGAAGCTGAATTGGCTGCATTCCGTGCTCAGAAGGAGAAGGAAGTCGCAGAGCAACTTGAGCGCCAAGTAGCGAAGCGCGAAGAAATCATGCGCAACAAAGCCCTCATTGAAGTACGAAGAAAGGAAAGCGAAATCCGCGCTGAAATCGAAGCACAACTCGCTATCAAGCGCGCTGAAATTCGTGATCGCCTGAATCAACTAGAATCTCGAGCAGAAGAATTCCGTGCAGCTGCTGAGGAGAAACTTCGGGTTGAACTTGAAAAGGGTTTGATTACTGAAGAGGACCTTGAAGCCGAAGCCGAACTAAAGCGTGCAGAAGAAGCGGCTGAACTTGAAGGGAAGGATGGCCGACTGGACCGCCGTCAAGCTTGGATGGATGCATTGGCAGGTGCAAAGGGTCAGATGCCGGGTACCGCTGCTGGTGCAACACCTGCATTGGGCCAAACATCTGGTGGATTGGGTAGTTTGGCTCGCCCAGGTGGACTTGGCTCGGCCCCGAAACCAACAGATACAGAATCACCTCAAACATTAGCAGCACCGGTTAGATCACCAATTCAACGAACTGGTGCTTTAGGATCAGCCCCCAGTAAATTGGGTGCTCCACCAGCTCCAGCAACTGGTGGGTTGGCAGCATTAAAGCCAGTACGTCAACCGATTCGACCATCCAAAACCACTGAAATTCAGCCAGAACCAATGACTGAAGAAGAATTCGATACAGAACCCGAACCCGTCATCGAGGAGAAGCCATCTTTGACAAAGACGATTTTAAGCGCTATCTCAGAAGAAGAGATGGAAACAGTTGCAGAGACTCCATCCGATGAAACACCTGACTTTGCAGATGTAGTGAAACCCTCTCGAGGTCCTCCAGGCGGAGGTCGATTGATCCGCGATGGCGCTCCTGCTAAACCAACCAGTGGTCCACCAACAAAGGGTCCACCTAGCTTGGAACATGAATTGCCCTCTGAAGAAGAGGAAGAAAGCAAATTACCCACATTGGCGCCAATTCTCAAGCCGGTAAGGAAACCGGTATCGATTGAGTCCAAGTCTGAAGATACGGCTGTTCTCAAGCCGGTTGGAAGAGCAGTTCTCAAGCCGGTATCGTCGTCGACTTCAGAAGAGGAAGAGTGAGCCCAGCGCACCCCGTAGGGGTGCGGAATATCGCAAAATCACCCATGCGCTCGATTGAAAGGGGGTGGCGCGTTCGTCAATTCATGCGCGGACGCACGTTGTCTCTCACTCTCATCTTATTCTGTTCGCTATTGATGCCATTGGTATCTACTCCCGCGAGCGCTACACTCGAAGATTTGGGGACAGCTGGAAAGGTTACAGAATTCGATCATAATGCAATTGGCTGGTGGCAATTGGACAATGGCAATATTTTGATTGTTACCGAAACTGGAAATGTAACAGCATATACAGTTGATGAAAATGGCTCATATGCCGAAGTATGGACCGAAGATACCAACACATCAGTCAATGGAGCAGCCTACAATGTTGACCAAAAAATGCTGGCTTTAGGGACGACATCTGGCGTCGTGGTGGTTTCAATTGATTATATGGAAGAATTGTATCGTTTCTCTGTTAACGAAGCTGTAGTTGCAGTGGCATGGGATCGTGATGGTGACCTGTGGGTGGCCAAGCAACTTTCCAAGAATGCAATCGAGTATGACACCACTGCTTACACAACGTCGGGGGTTTACACAGTGAGTGCTCACCTAAACGGAATTACAGATATTGTTTCGCTCTCTGATGGGAAAATCCTTACATCCGGCAGGGATAAGCAAATACGAATACATGACGAGAATGGCTCATTTATTCAATCATTAGCAGATTCTAACGCACCTTTATTGAGACTTGGAGTCAGTGACGATGAAACATTGTTGTTCAGCCTAACAGATAATTGTCGTTTAGATATCCACAACATTACAAGCTCGGAAACTTCAGAATGGGTTCGTGATCAATCAATCAATCTATGTCCAAATGGACAAGGTCGTGCATTAGAGCAATTGGGTCAGCGACTGATGCTAGGGATGTCAAATGGGAAGGTGTTTTCTCTTGATTTAGATTCAAGATCAATCACTCAAGATTTTTCAGTTCAAGGTGCAGTAGTCGGATTCAGCGCTACTGATGGTGAAGGAATACACATATACACTACATTTGCAAGTACTTCTGAAATCCATCTCCTAGATGCAGACAGGGATGACGATGGAGTCGTTGACGGTCTTGATGCCTATCCGGATGACCCAAACGAATCTGCAGATTCAGATGGTGATGGAGTTGGAGATAATGCAGATTGGGCACCAAACGATGAAAATGAATCCATTGATTCAGATGGTGATGGAGTTGGAGATAATGCAGATGCATTCCCAGATAACCCATCACAGCAATCCGATTCAGATAATGATGGTTATGGAGACAATAAATTTGGTACAGAAGGAGATAAATTCCCCGATGATGAAACTCAATGGGCAGATGCTGACGGCGATGGTTATGGAGATAACAACGAACCAGGAGCTACTGATCCAGATGCTTGTCCAAACCAATCGGGCACTTCCCACATGGATAGATTAGGTTGCCAAGATACCGACGGTGATGGTTATTCAGATCCAGGTAATGGAGAAGAGGCACACCCAAACGGAATTGCAGATGCATTCCCTCTCAAATCAAATCAGCACTCCGATGAAGATGGGGATGGTTATGGGGACAATCTAACTGGATACAGAGGAGATGCTTGTCCAAGGGATGAAGGCACCAGTACGCGTGCAAATATGTACGACCCTGGCACAGATAGTTACACGACAATCAGCCGATATGGTTGTGTGGATGCAGATGGAGATGGATATGATGACAATACTGAATCCTCATATGGGGGTTGTTCAATGGCAGGAAATAGTTCCGA
>DAVT01000019.1 GCA_002505685.1 Euryarchaeota archaeon UBA501
TGGGTGGCGAGGCCGCACGAGGTAGTGATATGTCAGATTCCATGCTATTGCCCCTTGAAACATATGAGGAGCACAAGGTCCACATCGGCGCTCTACAGAAGAGTGCGGACATGAAACCCTTCCTCAGTGATTCAACCGGTGATGGTACTTGTTTACACATGATTAATCTGGAGCACACCGATGCTCGAATGCGAGTAGTTGCAGAATTTCTAAACCGATATCCTGACCCGAGCCGAATCCTCGTGGTAAGTGCGCGACAGTATGGTCAGCGCCCTGCACGAATGTTTGCCAAAGCCATTGGCGCCATGCATATTGTTGGTCGGTTCATCCCTGGTACGCTCACAAACCCAGGTTTGCGAACATATATCGAACCTGAATTGATTCTTGTGACGGACCCTCAAGCAGATCAGCAATCGCTCTCTGAGGCAGTGAGCAGCGGTCTCCCTGTGGTTGCAATTTGTGATGCAAATAACAACCTGCGGAATGTCGATATTTGCCTCCCTGCAAACAACAAGGGAAAACTCAGTTTGTCTCTCATATACTGGCTTCTTGCCCGAGAAGTTTTGAAGCAGCGTGGCGCCATGGATGATGATACCTGGGCGACCATGCAAGACGTTACAGAATGGGAATCGACTTTCTGAGATTTCTCAGGAGGTTTGGAATGCCTGAACCCGTTCCATTGTTTCTTGCGCCGATGGCAGGTGTCACCGACGTCGCATACCGCTTACTTGCAAAAGAGGCAGGTGCAGATTTCACGGCGACCGAGTTTACCGCAGCCAGTGGCCTCAGTCGACAAGATGCCAAATCTTGGGCTAAAGTAGAAACCCATCCAAGAGAATCCCCGTTTATCCCTCAGATATTTGGTGGAATTGAGGACGAGATGGTGGAAACGGCAAGACTCCTTTCCAAAGATGCAGATGTGGTCGACCTCAACTTCGGTTGTCCTGCGCCGAAGGTAACCAAGACATGTGCGGGCGCAGCAATGATGGGGGAGCCAGACAATCTTGTGCGCATGGTTGAGCGTTGTATTGAGGCGAGTGATGTACCAGTCTCGGTCAAGATGCGCCTCGGCACCAACCAAGATACTCTGACCGTCTTAGAGATTGCAGAACGTTGTGCTGAACTTGGTGTACTACGCGTTTGTGTACATGGGCGTACACTTGCACAGAAGTATCGTGGCGTGGCAGATTGGGATATGATTGCCAAGGTTGTCGAAGTTTGTGAACCATACGATACGCCTGTGATCGCCAATGGTGATGTTGTCGATTCCAAGAGTGCTGCGAACTGCCTCGAGGTGACCGGTGCCCAAGGACTGATGATCGGCCGAGCCGCAATCGGCGACCCCTGCATCTTTGGGCGTATCAAGAAGGAATTAGGTTGGGAAGATTTTGTGGCACCATGGGGTGAATCAAACGAGGCTGGACAGAAGCACTGGGCCTGGAACCGTTATGTCGAATTGGTTGACGAAATCGGTGGACCATATGCAGCTCGAAACATGAAACAACATGCGATATCATTCACCAAGGGGCTTCCCGGTGGGCGAGAGTTACGGCCGTACTTACACGCAATCAAAGATTTCCGTTTGATTGGAGAACCCCTCAACTTGGCATTTGATGGCTATTCTTCTCGTCGGCACAATACCTTGGCTGTACCCGAAGCAATTGCCATGGCTGAAGGTTTCAAAGATATCAAATTCCGCCGAAGAAACCCATAATTATTCGATGTCGATGCCCAGTTATGTCTTCAAGCTCACCATGGGTGCTAAAAAAATTTCAAGTGGACCAATCAGGAATGACAGGATTTTATCTTAATTTGGAAGCCAGACAACCAGGATTAGGGGCATTTATTCTCAACTTGATGGGTCTAGATCCAAACGCATCAGTTCGAGTTACTAGTGGTGCCATATCGATGCGTCAAGCAAGCATATACGGCATGGATCAGGTGACTGCAGCGTTGACTTCGGTCGGTGCCTTCCTCGGAGGTTACAAGAAACCGGTCGCATATCTTTTCTCAGCAGTATTCTTTATGATCGCTGGAATTGGTGGTGAAATTGCCTTAGAAGGAGAGGCTGGAGGCATAATCATAGGATTTTGTTCCTTAGTGGCGATTGTCAATGTCCTGTTGTATATTTTCAAAAAGGAGATGTATATTGGTTTTGAAACTGCAGGTGGGGACAAGCATCAACTTGTGTTCAAACAAGCAGTGATTGAAGGAATTGCAGTAAATATCGAACGTGTTGAATCGGTGATCGAAATGGTCAACGACCTCATTTCAGAAGCAGCCTCAGGCAAATCTGTGAATCGCTCAATACCCACATCAATGCTCTCGGCAGGTGGAACGGTACAAGTTGCTCAACAAGCACCACTCCCCGCAACCACTCCCTTGCCGGCAGCACAGCCGGTAGCACAACCTGCACCAGCTCCGATCCCCACAAACTCATTGCCACCTGCCAATACAAATTCTCCAGGATTGCGTCCGGGCGGATCACCTCCTTATTGATTTACCAAATTAATTATTAAGTATCCATACAATGAGATATTATGGCTGAAGGAGAATTCTGCTGGTGCTGTGATTCACGCATGACTCCGCAAATGGTTCCATTTGTGGGCGCGGTCGTGTGGTGGTGTGCCACATGCACACCAGATTTCGATTATGTTTCGTTTATCGAGAACTATGATTTTTGGTCAGAAGGTTAGTCGCCCTGCATCTCCTTTTCCAAGGTCTCAGCGACACGCTTGATTCGTCGAAACGTGCGATCGGCCTTTGCGAGTACTTTCTCACAGACCTGATTTGCTTTCGCGCCACAGAGTCGCCATCCTATTGGCAACTTTCCACCCAACAAATTGAGCAGCACCATTTGCTCCTTTGGATCGATCGTAGCGAACATTTTCTCGCAGGCTTCAACATTGAATTTTCCACCTTCTAGAGCTTTGACAATGTTCTTGGCCACTTTTTCATCAATCCGAGAAAGGCCACCCTTTTTCATGAGCCAATCACTTCCACGACGGTCATGTTGAGAATGTAGAGCAGACCACAATGTCACAGGTAAGCGATCTATTCTCGGGATACGTTCAACCAAACCAGCAGCCCTGAACCGGTCGAGGGTTCTTGTCAGCCGAGGTCTTGTTGTACCCCAGTTGTCCAATGCTTCATCCAAAGAGAGCGGGGCATGTGCATTCAACAGATGCTCAAACATTAGGCGGCCCAATGGTGGACTCCCATCTGCAGGTCGACGAACTCGGTCACCGAGCAATCCCAAATCCAAAAGGAATGCCTCCATTTCATCTTGGTCACCAATCAGCGGAGCACGGCCTCGTATCTGGATTTGAAATGGGGCCTCATCCTTTTTCTCAGATGCAATACTCATTCTTGATTCGCTTTCAACCATCCAAATACTCAGACTTCGCAATCTCTGTTCAAGAACCAATCTTGCTTCAGTTGCCATCATTTCAACAGCATTGGAAAGAGAACCATTTCGCAAGTGATGCACACGCCAACCATCACGATTAACCGCAGAAGTCAAGCCACACTCGTTGAGTTTACTCAATTGGTATTGTATCGCGGTCGGTGACAATCCGAGTTCATCCCCGAGAGTCTGTGCATCCCATCCTTGGCCAGGTTCTTTCAGCATAAATTCACACAAAATTCTGTGAATGGGGGAATGTACACCTTCACCCGTCCATTCATCCCCTGAACGACGGACAAATTCGAGGGTATCCAGCAACCAACTGACCAGTTGATCGATATCGCGCGTGCCTGCAGGAGCAGGTTGCTCGACCAATCGCATGCTCAGCATAACTCAATGCCGTAACGGGGGGCTCAAAACCCCTCCGACGCCAGAAGCGACTCAGACCTAACTATGACGTATCAATAAAATCACGATTCAGTTTTGATAGAGGTGAATATTTACCTAATCTTCCCCTTTTGAATTCATGAAAAATATGACAAGTAAAACAATCAAAGCTATAATTTCAATTCCTGAGAATGCTATTCGGTTTGGTATTCCGTCATCATCTTGAGGGATTTCATCAT
>DAVT01000031.1 GCA_002505685.1 Euryarchaeota archaeon UBA501
CTTTGTTTTGGTCCGGAGCCAGCAAGGGATGTGGGTGTGGTGGGACGTAAAGCCCGAACAGAACGGGGCCCTCATCGCTCAAAGCACCAACTCCCGCGTTTCTTCATTGGGATCCCAGCAAGCGACCACGTTACCTGTACCGATGACCGATTGGTAACCATAAATCTCGGCAGGGAAATCAGGCATGCCCATCGCTCCCATCATCCAAGTCAACCCACCACCCTCGGTTTCCGCAATGGTTTGCTCTGTGAATTCGGGCATGAGGTCGATGAATTCCTGCATCTTTCCTTGCCGCATGAGGTCGATGACTTTCATGTCCCAAACGTATTGGCTGTGATTGTAAATGTGCTCTCGACTCATGTCTTCAGGTAGTGGTGCTTCCGTAGTAAAATGACGATGAGAGAGGCTATGGCTGGCTATCAAAACCACCCTTTTCCCACTTTCCTCAATCGCCTTTCTGCAAGCTTTACCAAGAGCAATTGCTTGTTCGTTCATCACTTCAACAGAGTAGTAGTGTCGATTTCGGTTGCTGCTGATGGTCACAATCGGTTTGTCCCAATCTGGATTGAGAAGGTGACATGAGGTAATGGTTCCATAGTCAACTCTGAAATCTGGGTTCCGCATCATTTTGGTGATAATTCCAGATTCTTCTGCCACCTCACGCATTTTTTCAGACAACTCCACATCGACTTTGAGGTCGTAATGATAGCGGAATAGGTTTGGGAAAATTGGGTCAACGGACAATGACTTGAATGCATCACATCCAAGGAAATGCGTGCCGATGTACGTTTGCCAATGTGGTGTTAGGATAACCATCGCATCATAGTCGATTGTTTTCAATTTCCGAGCGAGTCTAGCATATCCCCAGCGTAGTGTTTCCCAACCCCCCTCACTCACGGGTTCATTTTCATCAGGGTTCTCGGCATAAACCAGATGAGGTGGGTGGGGTGCCAAGCATCCGAGGACAATCTCACCCTTCGTCATCACGCCTTCCAAAGGAAGGCGGCACTTGAAACCAATGCCAAGGGAATTGTCATAGGTTGAGTGCCCAGCCACGTTCCAATGAAGTGGGAGAATCCCCCCCTCGGCCTTTTCGCTGCACCTCCTACAGTGGGACTAATTTCGGCCGCAATCGGATTCCAAATTGCGCCTCATCTAGACATTGGGGATCAGTTGTTGAAGGACATCGCACCATTGCTTATTTCCTGGTTATTTCTGATTGTTTTCTCTTCCATTCTGATGTTTTGCATCCCCGTGGAATGGGGTGACCCCAAAGAAATGCGATATGGCGTTTTGACAGGTGTCATTGTCGTATTCCTACCTCAAGTCTGTGGCATTGGTTTGTTGCTATGCGCATTGTGGTTCATCGCTGTGATTCTAGGTTGGGTTTTCGTATCGACCTATCAATGGAAATACGATGTTCAACCTTTCAGAACAGGACTTTGGTTGGGTGTCGGTGGCTTGGTGGGCATGTTCATGGGCGCATGGGCAATGAGCATCATTGTTTGACACAAATATTGACCGCTTCGGAAAAGAACCCTAGGCTCCACCGCCCACCTTCTCGCCCGACTCCGCTATGTTTGACCCCACCAAATGGGACCCGCAAGTCACGGTGTAACCAACAGTTGACCCAAATCATTCCAGATTCAATTTGCTCAGCCACACGTGTACCCGCTTCCACATCTTGAGTCCAAATTGAGCCAGCCAAACCGTATTCGGTCATATTGGCTATTTCAATCGCCTCATCATCATCAGAAAATGGGTGTAGTGTCACCACAGGTCCGAAGATTTCCTCGGTAGCACACCGGCTATCTGGAGACAAACCATCAATGACGGTGGGGGATACCCAAAATCCTCCCTCAAATGCTTCGGGGATTCCAACCGGTGCGCCACCACCACAGAGAATCACCCCACCTTCATATTCTGCAAGGTCAATGTATGACAAAACTTTGTCACGGTGTGCTGCAGAAATCAATGCGCCGAGTTCAGTATCTTCATCCGCTGGGTCGCCCACAATCATGTCACTGACAGTGTTTAGGAATGCATTGACAAAGGTATCGTAAATTGCTTGATGAATCAGAATTCTCGAACCACATAGGCACACTTGTCCCTGATTCAAGAACGATGCCCGAACAATTTCCGGCATCATTGTTTCAATATCTACATCTTCGCGGATGATGGTCGCATTTTTTCCACCCAACTCCAAACTCAATTTCTTGAAACTCGATGAAGCTGATTTTGCGACTTCTCTTCCAGTTGAAGTTCCTCCAGTGAAAGAGATTAGACTAACGTCAGGATGGGCAGTGAGTGGGGCTCCCGCATCCAAACCATTCCCGTGCACCAAATTAAATACGCCACTAGGCAAACCTACATCCTCCATCACCTCTGCCAAAAGTGATGCTGTCATCGGCGTCATTTCAGAGGGCTTGGCAACGATTGTGTTCCCCATCAATAGTGCAGGAGCAACTTTCCATGAGAGCAAATATAGCGGCAAATTCCAAGGCGTAATTAGACCAGCCACACCGACTGGTTTGTACAAAACACGATTCGTCGCGTCCCCCATCTCAAAAATTTCAGATTCAAACTCACGCCCCTGTTCGGCGAAAAAGCGGAAATTGGCAACAGATCGAGCCGCATCGACATTGCGCGCGAGTTTGATTGGCTTGCCCGTGTCTAGGCTTTCCAACTGAGCAATTTCTTCCGCTCTTTCTTCAAGCGCATCAGCAATCATTTCCAACCAATTCGAGCGCTCTT
>DAVT01000042.1 GCA_002505685.1 Euryarchaeota archaeon UBA501
GAATGACAATTGGCTCTCGGCCCCTCAAGATTCGGGATTCTAGCATTTGGCTCCGCCCCTAGGATTTCAACATTTGAAATATCATTCACGAGGTTTGGATACAACTCTGCGGCCTCTTCCCGTTGGAAATGAAGTGTTGAAAGCAGCGCATCCATACGTTCTGGTGTACGATAATAGATGTTGACTTCGATTGGACACGCCAACTTTGCAGCGAGAGCAATCAAGTGAGGCCCTGCTAGAGCGACGGTATTGCCATTCACTGAAATAACACATTTCTGCGCACCTTGGAGACGAGCAGCCGTTTCTTCAATGGCTCTTCGTGCGGGTTCACAAGTATCCTCCCCTAACAGATAATCGAAGGCCTCGCCCCTGCCATGAGCAATCAAAGCCGAATCTGCCAACAAGCCAGCCGCCGCCGCCTCAACCAATTTCTTTCTCGCCATTAGAGATGCGAATCTTGGATGTGATTCGGGGACTTCGCCCATTGGTTCACACCCCCTCAAAGATACAACTTAGATCAAGGGGTGGAGCCGCTCGATGCAGCGCTGAAGTTGAGATGACGTCGACCATTGATGTTCGCCAAGCCTCCAAATTGTCAAATGTGATATTTCCACTTGCTTCGATGGTGACGTACTGCCGCAAACCACGGGTTTCTATGTCGAGAACCGCATCTCGCGACAACTCGGAGCCCATATTGTCCAGCAAGATGTTGAGTCGCACTCCTTCTTCACGATCCAGCATTCTCTCTGCCCAAGCTTCTGCTGCGGCCAGAGCCTCATCCAAACTTCGAACTTCGACAGTCACAAATGCGCCGATAGATTCAGTGGGAATATCATTCAAAACTTTGCGAACCCGGATTGCCCCTTCATCACCTTCTTCTGCGGTTGAAGCCAAATCGTTCTCCTTCAACATCAAAGCGTCAGCCCGATGAATTCGGTGCGTTAATCCCCCGCCAACTGCCACAGCAGCCTTGTCCAGTGCCCCCCAAGCAGTTTTGCGGGTTGCAGCCAGAGGAATTCGTGAATTTGAGACCCATTTCGCAGTATTGGTCGCAATACCACTCAATCTTCCAAGAATATTCAAGATGATTCTTTCACAAGCTAATATTTGGTGTCGACATCCTTCAATTGTCAGAACACAAGCCCCACTCTCAATACTCGATCCTTCTGTCGACGTCCATGTAAATCGCGCGCCCGGCATCCATTCTCTAAGGAGAATATCAGCGACATAAAGGCCAGCAAGGGTACCCGCCTCTTTTGTTCGAATCTCAGCTTTTGTTCGCTTGTTCCTTTCTACAATCGGTTCGTGTATACTCTCATCGGCCATCATAGAAGCAACCCATCTACGGGCGCTCTGAGTGAACCATTCCGTCGGACCATTTTCGTTGATGAGGTAGTGCAATCGATCATGAGGTAGGACCAATTTCTCCATCTTCTCAACGGTTTCAGCGAGTATATTCTCGTCTTGTTCCGAGGGCTGAATCGCCTCCTCCCCTTCCGTTGTCACGACAACCCCGAGTCATAGGGGGGTTTTCACCCTCTCGGCGGCCCAAAATCGGTTGAATTTGGCTTTCGCCGCTTTCTTGACCCCCTACCCTTTCGCTATGCACATGCGGCGAGTAGGAGTGGTTGGCGATGGCTTAACCGGACTTGTTGCAGCCCTTTCCGTTGGTAGCAATGGGGGGGAAGCCGCGTTGTTTGGGCGCTCCGAACCCATGGGCGGCCTCGCCTCCCCGGTGGACACTGAAGCAACGTGGTTGTTTGATCAAATCCCTATCATGTGGCGAAAAAATGGCCATATTGACCGCTTATTGAAGCGCATGAAGGTACCGATGCCAACCCGCGAATTGCCTCTGTCCAAAATGGCTGTTGTGCGCCAAAATCAGCGTAAGTCCCTTCCAAGTAAATTTGGCATCTTCCGACGACCAGAGGGTCCATTTGCAGCAGACTGGGCCCAAATGATTCAGGCATCTCGATTAGGAAAAGTCGATGAATTGGAAGGTCCGATTCGAGATGCTGCAATATTGCTTTCACTCCTATGGAATAGCCAACCTATCCCTTGTTCCGAAGCCATTCTTGAGTTGGCTTGGAAGAGGCAACCTAGGGTTGCCATTGATGGATGGTGTGGAGTGAGTGGGCGATTGATTACAGCATGCCTTCAGACCGATGTCACATTCCATGTAGATGGCCCTGTGACTGGCTTTCGAAGGAAGAAATCAGACCATATCGATGGTGTCAAACGCAAAGGCCGTGTGCTTCCGGTGGATTCAGTTATTCAAGCAACATCGCGAAGCAAAACCACCATGGTTGGACGTTATCTCGGTCTTTCAGGTCACTTTCTTCGCCCCCATGCGGCTCTTTGGGATGCAGATCGAGAAGTTCTGATGGTTGACTTCGCTGAAATCGCTCCTGAAAGAGTACCTTCAGAATATAGAGGCAATGCAACCCTTCTACACTGCATCGCATTCGGTGAATCAAACACAGCGACCTCTAGAATAGAGGAGTGTCTTGATTCACAATGTTCAGGGTGGAGAAGTTCGATTGTTGAAGAATTCACCCGCAATGACTTGCGATTGCCAATCCAACCGGAATCAGAATATGAGAATGGAATTTACTTTGCTCATCTCGACAATGCATTTGAGATTGGGAAAAAAGCACTCAATCATGAATGACATCTAGGCTGGCTTCTGCCACAGCCAAACATGCAAGTAAATCATCCATCGTGGATTGAAGTGCAGGGATACTGTTTCCTTCTACTTTGACAACAAGTTCAACCTGACCATCCTCTAATTCATTTAGTTCAGTAGTGAACATCTCAGGATCATCCGCCTCAATCGCTGAAAGCAGAGCATGTGCACGTTCTCTTTCGCCAACCCAGCGCGCTTCACAGGAGGCCATGAGTCGCGGACTAGCCTCTCATTGATGGCGGCATCGGTCGCAAGCGCCATCACCCCCCTCTTTCTTCGAATGACCATGCAGACCCTCTTGGCATGGTTTGACGAACATGCCCGGCCCCTACCTTGGCGCATTGAAACAGTGTCTCCATGGGAATCATTACTTGCGGAAATTATCCTTCAGCAGACCCGAATGGAAACGGGTATCCCTTATTGGGAGAGGATTCGAGCAGCTTACCCTAATCCACAATCTCTGGCTGAAGATACGGAGGAAAACTTGCTCCATTTGTGGCAAGGTTGTGGTTACTATGCACGAGCGAGGAACCTGTATAAATTGGCCAAAACGTTGGATGGAGAACCATTGCCGAAGACATACGATGAACTGATACAACTACCTGGCATTGGGCCGTATACTGCAGCAGCAGTAGCATCGATATCACACGGTGAGCCAGTTGCATGCGTCGACGGGAATATCCGCAGGGTCATCTCTCGCCTACGAGCGGAACACATGACGGATTCCCAGTTGAATCAAGAAGCAACTGCCTTACTGAACCGCACACGGTCAGGTGATTGGAATCAAGCGATGATGGATTTAGGTTCACAAATTTGCACTCCAAGGAATCCTAAGTGTCAACGATGCCCAATCGAAACTGATTGTTTAGCGTCAAAAACTGAAGACCCGGAACATTGGCCGATGCGCAGAACCACAAAGCAACAAAAAGTCAGAGCTGCGGTCTTGGTCATTGATGGAAGCGAGGGCATTCTATTGGAAGCGCGCGAAGGTCGAACATTGGGTGGACTCTGGGGCGTACCATACGCTGAAGGAGATGTGGCCAAGAAACAATTGTTGAAAGGACGTAGGGCGGAAAAGATTGGGTCGCTACGTCATGATTTTACTCACAAACGCTTGGAAGTCACCGTCTACACCGCTGATGCCCAAGACTCTGATATTCTGCGCCAACCCGAATCTGTACCGTTGTCTACTTTAGATCGCAAAATTCTCTCATTGTACAAGGCGTATCAAAGCGAAGAATCTTGAGAGGCGATAATTTCCCCGTACTGTGTCCGATGAACCCGTATTGCAGGGTCTTCCACCAGAGGAACCTCTTGTCTTCCAAAATTCGGAAGCCACACTGCAAATCCCAAGCACACAACCCCTGTCCAGCGCAGCATTGTTTGCAGCACTGTTGTCATTCCTAGCAGCAACGGCGGGATTGTATGTGGGTCTAGATTATCTTGATGGCGATTCTGGAATGTATCGCCATCGTGAATTGATCTATGCACAATCCTTGAGCGCTCCCGATGAATCAGCAATCCTCACCGGTATACTTGTTGATGAAAATGGAAACCCATTAGGAAATTACACCGTTGAGGCACATCTCGCTTTTCGAAACAATGTTCGGACCAACACAACCGATGAGGGTATTTTCCGGTTAGAGAGATTGGACCCCGGTCAAGTGATTTTGGATATACAATCACCAGAAGGAAACATGTTCACAAATCTCGTTTTACTAAATTCCCCAGCTGCATTTGAACCAATCGGATTCACCAAATTGAATTTTGAGTGGCCTTCTGATTCAGAATTTTCAAACGCTTCAGAGTTGTCAGATGGAAGCAAATGGATTGACTTGAGTGAATCTCAGAAACAAAATGAGACTCAGCCTTATGATCAAACAGCAGCGGCCCTATACGATATGTTTGGTACTGGATTTGTGGGACTTGCATCCATCACAATCGCACTAACACTCATTGGTCTTCGAATCAAAAGCACAGGGCTGATTCGAACCGCAACGGTAACGGGATTCTTTTC
>DAVT01000096.1 GCA_002505685.1 Euryarchaeota archaeon UBA501
GTTCCAGATTTCACTCATCTCGTTGGAGGAGGTGTGTACGATCAATCCACCGGACATACCGCTTACATCGACCCCGAGGGACGTTGGTGGTGGCAGCAAGAGGATGGTTCATTCTTCCATGATCCATCGCTCAATGCCAACGATGCCACGCAGGATGGCCTTCCTTGACCGCGACGAATAACCCGTCACCTTTGGCACACACTTCGCCATTTGCAGTCAATATCATACTGACTTCGGCCCGATCCCCATCCAGAGATTCAACTTGACTGGTTATTTCCAACGGTACACCATGTGGTGTCGGGCGCCTCAATTTGACCGTGTATCTCGCGGTAACTGTGCACGGAGGGTGCTTTTCTTGCCGCCCTTCCATAATCGCCATCGCGGCGGTCCAATTCCCATGACAATCGAGTAGCGTTCCAATAATGCCTCCATTGATCATACCTGGAAACGCTTGATGTGCATCGTCTGTCTCAAAGGTCATTTTCAATCCATTTTCGATTGGAAAAGATTGGATTTGAAGGCCCTCCGAATTTGCAGGTCCACAACCAAAACAAATGCTGTTGGGTGCATATTGCAACTGCACACACTTTTCGCCCATGGGATGTGCAGACAATCGACCGCCTTTGAGGATTGACTGGCAAAATGACTCCTACGGAGTCTTTCTGACGGTTTCATTCAAAGAGGAGGGGCGCATGGAAATTTTACCTGTAGTTCGGGGAGGGATGATTCAGTGCCTGAAAAAGGCAAGAAGACTGGGGACAATGCAAAGCCTAAGCGCAAAAAAACGCTGAAGGTTAGCAACCAAATCCCACCCAAGCGCCGTCGCGAAATTGAGAAGGCGCTAGATGCCCATGAGCCGGCGAGACCTGAATGGGACCGCCTATCTGGTGCAAAGCAACACCGATTTTTCGGCAAGCGGATTAAACCGGGCAATATTCGACAAATTGAATTTCCATTGTTGGATGTGAAATTAGGGGATCCTTGGCCTACACCGGTCACCATTATTCACGGTAACAGGCCGGGTCCAACCATCACAATCACGGGTGGTGTCCACGGTGATGAAATGGTCGGGCAGGTCGCTACAAGTTTACTTTCTCAAAACGTCTTCACAGACCCCGGTCGCCCATTGGACCCAGAAGTGATGGCGGGTACCATTCGATTGGCACCAGTGTTGAATCCACCCGGTTTGGCTCGGCAACGCCGGTATTTCCCAGATGGCAGAGACCTCAATCGAGAATTCCCAGGCTCAGAAACGGGCTCAACCACGGGTCGGGTAGCCAATCGAATTCTCAAAGAACTAATCACAGGTTCGGATTTTCTCATCGATCTACATACCGCAGCCAGTGGCCGTGACAATCTCCCGCAAGTTCGAGCCGACCTTGCACACCCTCCAAGTAATCGAATCGCACGGGCATTTGGCATCGAAGTCATCCTAGATTCAAAGGGCCCAAAAGGGTCGATGCGGCGCTCTGCTGCTGACCTTAACGTCGGTTCTTTGACCTATGAGGGCGGAGGTGCAAACCTTGCTGATCACGAAGCGGTTCAAATTGCAATTCACGGTATTCTCAACGTCTTGCGGAGTTTGCATATCATTCCCGGAAATGCTGCTAGACCGAAATTCCGATTGCTCGCCAGCGGCTCAACTTGGGTTCGCGCCGATGAAGGAGGTTTGCTAGATTTGTTTGTTAGCCGTGGTTCATTTGTTGAGGAAGGTGAAGTCATCGGTCGTATTGTCGACCCTCAACAACCCTCAGATAGTGCAGATATTCTATCCCCTGCCCGTGGAATTTTCATCTGTACAGCAAACAATCCAATCGTTACTCCAGGGACCCCTGTTGGACATTTACTACCGGTTACTCGTGGTATCAAATTGATTCGCAAGGGCTTGGATAAGAAGACCAACAAGTTGATTGTATCAGGCTCGAAAGGAGAACCCATTTGGCGGGAGGACTTCGAGGTCGAAGAAATCATGATCGAAGGAGAATGGTCGGGTGGTGCAGTCGATGCAGAATGGCAGCGTGACTGGCAGAATGATGCCGAGAAAGAGCACGTTGAAGCATCCGAGGAAGAAGACGCAGATTGAGTCGAGAAGCGGTGAATGATTCCATGACTGAGAATTCCAAATGGTGGCGATTGCATCACTTCCCATTCGCTCTCTTTCTCATCACCATGTTGGCAGTAGTTCTCGGGGGTAGTATACGCATCTACGATGCAGGAGAATCCTGTCCTGATTGGCCTCAATGCTTTGGAACTTGGGGATTTGATATATCCGAGGAGGAACAAGAAGCTTGGTGGGATGCCAATCCAGATGAAATCGATTCTCGGGGTGAAGATTACCGCTACACGGTATGGGAAATTTTCCTTGAGTGGGTACACCGATTTGTAACTGGCATCATTCTCGGACCGCTATGCATTCTACAATGCTATATTGCATTCAAACGAAGAAAGGAAATGCCCGCCGTGTACAGAGCCGCGAATTTAGCCCTGATTTTGGTAATCGTCCAAGGCATTATGGGCATGATTACGGTGATGTATGACAACGTTCCTTGGTCTGTAGCAGCCCACCTTACGTTGGCTATGGCTCTAGCAATATCCTTGCTATGGGCTTGGGTTCGATGGATGGATGCAGCCAATGCTCTACCAGAATGGATGAGACTCGAAAAGGGTTCCAGTTCCCGGATATTGCCTCGTTTGTATGATCTGAGCCTATCGACCTTGGCAGTACTCATCTTCGGGGCTTTTGTCTCTTCTTCATCGGGTCAAAATCTAGCCTGCAATGTTGGGTCATTCGAGGCTTGGCCATTGTGTAATGGAAATCTATTCATCACCGATGCTGCCAATTTAGCCTACGGCCATCGAATTTTTGTCATTGTTGTCGGAGCTTGGCTCGTTTGGAATTTGCGGGGAATGGAAGCGAGCAGCATTCGAAAATTCCTTCACGCAGGTTTTGGTTTTTATCTTCTCAACATCTTACTCGGCGCGGCTTATGTGCTTACGTGGGACGACTTTGAGCGAATTCTATCCCTGCTGCATCTGATGTTTGCAACATTTGCATTCCTTTGCATTGGTTTTGCTGCCTTACTGGCAAGGAACGCAGTTTTTGCTACATCATCTGGTGAAGAAGAGTGAAATCAGCCCCTACGGGGCTCCCGATGGACTTATGACACACGGGCAGGTCGCGGAGTCGCAGCGAACTGCTGATGGTGAATCATATGGTTGAACCCGTCCGTCCCCACACCCGCTTTGAGAAAGCCCGAATTATTGGTGCGAGAGCACTGCAAATCAGTATGGGTGCTCCACTCTATGTTAGCGAGCAAAAATTGCGTGAGGAATTCCGTGAAGAATTGGTATCGTTGTACGGTGTAGATGAAGCCAACGTGCGGTTCGTCCTCGACCCACTAAAGATTGCACTCCTAGAATACGAGAAACAGTTGATTCCAATCGACGTTGATCCTCACGAAGACTAAACCAATCCTAGGGACGCCCTGTAAGGGCGTCATTCATAGATTGAATTCTTCCGTCCCGTTTCATGGGCGAATCAGAAGGGGCTGCTAAGGCGACCCTTTACGATTGGTTCCAAGTCATGAAACCGGGTGTTCTTTCACTTCTACAAGTTACAGCGATGTGCGCTATTTTGGTGCACGATTTAATTCAGTGGAATATCGCTGGAAGAACCAATTTTGACCTTGTACAGACACTTGAAACAATGGGTATAGTCTTCGTCGGAGGATATCTCACCGCTGGGGGTGCTCACACATTCAACAACGTCTTGGATCGGGATATTGATCCCACCATGAAGCGAACTGCAGATCGTGCGATTGCAAGAGGTGCCATCTCACCAACAGGGGGCTTGATTTGGGCACTGATATTGTCGATTTCAGGTACCTTTTGGCTGATTCATTTCGCCAATGAAGTCGCCGCGTTTTGGGCGGTTTTCAGCATCTTGTTCTATGTGTTTATCTACACACTTTGGTTGAAGCGAACAAGCGTCCAAAACATCGTCATAGGAGGTGCAGCAGGTGCGACTCCGCCACTGGTTGGATGGGCGGCAGCAATGGGCGACGCAGTTTCCATTGCAAATCCATTCGATTTGGGCAGCCCACTTCCATGGTTGATGTTTTCACTCATCTTCCTGTGGACACCCCCACATTTTTGGGCCCTAGCTTTGTATCGAAGTGACCAATACAAAGAAGCTGGAATCCCCATGATGCCTTGGGTACATGGTCCACGTCGAACATTGACTGAGATGCGGGTTTATGCACTAATTTTGATTGGCATTGCTGCGATGCCATGGCTCAATCCTTCTGAGGTTGGAGAGTTGTCCGCCTATTTGTATACATTGATTGTATTGTTGCTCGGTGTTTGGTACAATCAATCGGTGATTTCAATCAATATCCACGAACCACGAGATGTCGATGGCCGCATACCTTCCGCAGCGCGCTCATTTTACATCTCAATGACTTACTTGTCTCTGATTTTCATCTCTCTTGTCAGCGTCTTGTTTAGTCCGCAATTGACCATCATGTTCCTCGTATTGGCGATGTTCAACATTCTGTCAAAGATTTCCCGAAGAAAGACTGTTTCTGAGCCCAACACAGCGTCGGATTGATACACCCCACCACCCCTTCGGGTGGTGCCCGTCATGTGGAGGTGGGGAGAAATGCAGGAAAGCGATCTGATTTTTGACTGGAATACTGTCGATTATGAATTCAAGCGAGATGCGGCTAATCACCCTCATGATATTTGGTTTGATGATGAAACTTTGAGAGATGGATTACAAAGCCCAAGTGCTCGAAATCCAACGATTGAAGAGAAAATTGAGCTATTGACTTACATGGAGCGCTTGGGGGTCCAGAAAGTCGATTTGGGCCTCCCTGGGGCCGGACCCTTTCACGTCAATCACATCGATGCAATGCTTTCCCATATCTCGGATAACGACTACCAAATTCGACCCGGGTGTGCAGTTCGCACAGTGGTATCTGACATCGAACCCCTTGTGGACTTGCAGGCCAAGCATGAAATGAAGATTCAGGCAAGTGCTTTCCTTGGTACCAGCCCAATTCGTCAGTTTGCTGAGAATTGGACAATGGAGAGAATTCTCAGTACTGCAGAGAAAGCGGTGACCTTTGCCGTGGACAATGATATTCCAGTGATGTTTGTGACCGAAGACACCACTCGCTCAAAGCCTGAAGAAATCAAGGAAGTGTACACGCGAGCAATTGAGTTGGGAGCCGACAGAATCTGTGTTTGTGATACCTGTGGCCACGTCACACCCAATGGAGTGACACAACTTCTACGGTTCATCCAAGACGAAGTCATTCCCGATGCAGGTGTGAAGCGACGAGATATCGAAGTCAATTGGCATGGACATCAGGACCGTGGGCTTGGCGTCGCCAACAATCTCGCTGCTGCCGAGGCAGGGGCAGATGTGATTCATGGTACGGCTCTCGGTGTAGGTGAGCGGGCCGGAAATGCTCCTTTGGATCAGACCTTAGTCAATCTAAGTTTGATGGGCGTTATCAACAATGATTTGACGCTGCTCAATGAATACATGCAAAAGGCACACGATTACGTTGAAGTCGCTTTGCCGCGCAACTATCCAGTGTTTGGTGAAGACGCGTTTGAGACCGGAACCGGAGTGCACGCGAGTGCCGTGATTAAGGCCATGAAGAAGGGCGACCATTGGCTCGCAGATCGCGTATATTCTGGCGTACCTGCACAGGATTACGGTCTCCAACAAATCATCCGTATTGGACACATGAGTGGTCGCTCGAACATCATCTGGTGGTTAGAGCAACACGGGCATGAAGCGACCGATGAATTGGTCGGGCACCTCTTTGAGGTAGCCAAGAGTCAGAGGCGCTTGATGCCTGATTCCGAGGTAGAAGCCGCTGTACAGGATTTCCTGAATAATTGAACGCCACATAGAGGGTTTCAATAACCAATTCATGGCCCGTAGGGCCATGAAGTGGCTTGGCATCACAATGGTGTTGGTCATTTCCGTCCTTTCTCCAATGGTGTCAGCAGCAGATGTCTACGAAGAAACAGAATTTGTTTCCGAGTACTCCAAAGCAGTTCAAAATGCATTTTCTAGGTGCACTGAGTTACCTGCTCATGATGGTACTTGGTTGGTTGTTTCTGCGCAACCGATGGGTGTCAAGGCGCCACTACTTCCCCACGCTTGGTTGGTAGAGTCCGATGCCAAGGACATTCAGTTCTGGTTGGACACGAATCGAATCGAAGTTGCTTGTCCACAAGTTGAACATCAACACGAACCAAGGTGGACGCCCAATGACCCCAAATTTGGGGATCAATGGCACCTGGAAAATACCGGTCAAACAAGTGGAGGAGTTTCTGGAGAAGATGCGAATCTTACCGGGGCTTGGCAGACCTACCAAGGAACTGGCGTAACCATCGGCATTGTCGATGATGGGGTGGATACCGACCACCCAGATCTTAGTACAAATTACGATTCTACCAATGATTACGACTATTGTGGGAATGATGGAAATCCAAATCCATCCAATTGGGATGCGCATGGGACTGCCGCAGCAGGTGTCGCCGCAGCGACCGGGAACAACAACGTAGGCGTATCTGGGGCCGCACCAGACGCCAATCTAGCCGGTTTGTTACTGATTGCCTGCAACACTCCAGATTCGAAAGAAGCGGACGCCCTTAACCACCAAAATCAGGTGATTGACATCTACAGTAATTCTTGGGGCCCCAGTGATGATGGAAGTACACTTGAAGGTCCGGGTCCTCTGACGATTGCCGCGTTTGAGGACGATGTGGCCAATGGCCGCAACGGACTTGGAAACATCATTACTTGGGCAGCTGGGAACGGTTTGGATTCGGATGATGATTCAAACAAGGATGGATATGCCAACGCTAGGCAGACCATTGCAGTTACAGCCATCACCCACCAAGGGGATCAGTCATGGTACGCTGAACCGGGGGCAAACATTCTCGTCGCAGCACATAGTGATGGTAGTGGAGAAGGCATTACGACAACCGACATCGAAGGTTCATCTGGATACACGAACAACGACTACACCGACAATTACGGTGGCACATCTTCAGCCACACCCTTAGCCAGTGGCGTCATCGCTTTGATTCTAGAAGCAAATGCAAACTTAACTTGGAGAGATGTGCAACACATATTGGTTCACAGTTCTAGGGTCAATGATGCCAGCGACAACTCGTGGGGCGTGAATGGTGCAGGTCACGATGTATCCCACAAGTATGGATTCGGAGCAGTAGACGCGGGCCGAGCGGTTGCATTGGCTGAAAACTGGACCAATGTGGACCCAGCGATCAATATTACCAGCGGCACACGAACCATGAACTCAGCCATTCCGGACAATTCAGCATCCGGAGTCAATGATACGGTGACAATCAACGATGGGTTACAAATTGAGCATGTAGAAGTCTATGTTGACATCGATCATACCTACCGGGGTGATTTGATAATCACACTAACATCTCCATCTGGAACAGAGAGTATCCTCGCTCAAAAGCAAAGTGATTCGAACAATAACTATCGCGATTGGATGTTTTCTACAGTACACAATTGGGACGAGTTCTCGACCGGAAATTGGACTTTGACCGTTGAAGATAATGGCAATGGAGATACAGGCACATGGAATGATTGGGAGTTGGTGATTCATGGAGTGCCCACCATTTTAGATTCAGATGGAGATGGACTCACTAATGAAAATGAAACCGATATTCATGGTACGGACCCCAATGATATTGATACCGATGATGATGATTTAACCGACTATGAAGAAGTCATGGTCACCAATACTGATCCCTTGGACTCCGACAGTGACGGTGATACGCTTTTGGATGGTGCTGAAATCAATCTCTACGGGACAAATCCTCTGTCCAATGACACAGATGGGGATGGCCTGACCGATGCTCAGGAATTACTGTTCTTTGGCACAAATCCACTTGTTTTCGATCCCGATGCCGACGCAGATGCTTGGTATTGGTTCCAAGATTGCAACGATAGCAATCCACTAATTCATCCCGGTATGTCCGAAATTCTCAACGGAATTGATGACAATTGCAATGAGTTATGGGATGAGGGTTTCAATGTCACAGATTCTGACAATGACAACATCTCAGATTATCCTGAATATCACACATATGGGACCAATTGGACCAACCCTGACACGGATGGAGACAACTTGACCGATGGCGACGAGATTCTCATCCATGGCACAGACCCATTGGTTCCAGATGCAGATGCCGACGAGGATGGTTGGTATTGGTTCCAAGACTGCAACGACACCAATCCTTGGATTCACCCTTCCATGCCTGAAACTCTAGATGGAATTGACAATGATTGCGATGAACTGATTGACGAGGATTTCTTGAACTCAGATTCGGATTCAGATAATTTACTCGATTTGGATGAATTGAACATTTGGCTAACCGACCCATTCGACAACGATACTGACGACGATGGGCTTGAGGATGGATATGAAATCAATGTCACGCTAACCAATCCGTTGATTCCAGATCTTGATGAAGATGGGGATGGATTCCGTTGGTTTGAGGACTGTGATGACAATGACACATCTATTCATCCGGATGCGGCCGAAGTGTGGGATGGATTGGATCAGAATTGCAATAGTCTCATCGATGAGTTGGTTAACAGAGCCGGACAAATCTCTGTGTTGCCAACAGAAACCGACATGATACTGAATGCGACCTCTGACACATTGTTCTTGCAAACCTTTGTCGATATTCCAGAAAATGCAAATCTGGAGATTGAAACAACATGGAAAATCGTATTGAATGAAAATTGGACGGTGGTGATGTCCACCGATTCCTGGTTAAGCTTGGGTCCCTTTGAATGCGAAGGCCCCCTATTGGGTCATCTTGCAGAAATTTGTTCTTACAACGGTACGACTCCAATCTATTCGTTCTTGGTTCTGATCTCGGATGGCTTTGAAGTCATCACCCACACTTGGTCGGTGCAATACTCTGTCTGGCACCCACCACTTCCAGAACCCGAGCCGGAACCAGAACCCGAGCCGGAACCAGAACCGGCTCCAGAGCCTGAGTCAGAGGATGAGGTGGACGGAAATAGCAGCACGAGTAGTAGTTCGACGTTGGGCACAGATACGCGCGTCATCATCGGATTGGCAGCCATCGTCGCAGTTCTAGGTTTGATTGTGCTGATTACAGGCCGAAAGAAAGCCCCGCCTCCGCCCATGCGACCCCCTCCAACAAACATACCGCAGATGGTCGGGCAGAATTTCCGGTGATGAATGGCTCCATGGTCAAGCATCGACCAGCATGGCAACGGCATTGCCACCACCTAGGCATAGGGTCACAATTCCTTTCCCACCACCTGTTCGCCGTAGAGCATTGATGAGTGTCATCAGACAACGTGCTCCAGTCGCTCCAAGAGGGTGACCGATTGCAACCGCCCCACCGTGAGGATTGAATTTCTCATCAGGAATGTTGCAGGCTTTGGCAATCGCACATGAAGCAGCAGCGAAAGCCTCGTTGTGTTCGACATAGGTGAGATCATTCATTGTGAGGTGGTTGCGTTGGAGCAACATCTCGATGGCAGGGATAGGGGCGGCCATGACTCGAGCTGGTTCAACTCCAGATGTACAGTAATCCAGCACAGTTGCCAAAACGCTCCATCCGTTTTTGTCCGCTGCTTCACGACTCGCGACGAGAACGGCCGCAGCTCCATCAGACAATTGGGATGCATTGCCTGCAGTAACCTTCCCTCCGTCCTTGAAAACGGCCCTCATTTCACTCAAATCGCCAACAGGACGTATACCCTCATCACAATCAAGCCCAGGTGTTTCAATCACTTCGAAATCCATCCATCCTTGTTGCCAAGCCGCTTGCGCCAATTCATGAGACCGGGAAGAAAAAGAGTCTGCTGCTTCACGCCCGATATCAAATTCATCGGAAACGGTTTCTCCAGTATTGCCCATGTGCTCATCATTGTATACATCCCACAATCCATCGTGAATCATGGTTGGTTTCATTTCACCAAATTCAGTCTTGGAAATTTTCTTGCCGAAATAAGGCGCATTGGTCATCGATTCCATGCCACCGGCGACGATGACTTCGTATTCCCCAGAGCGGATGCTATTGGCCGCCATCATCACCGCTTTGAGTGATGAACCACAGACTTTGTTGATGGTGGTTGCAGGTGTACTGTGTGGCATTCCAGCCCCCAATGCAACCTGCCTCGCTGGTGCCTGTCCAGCTCCGGCCTGCAGCACTTGTCCGAATAGCACTTCATCGATGATTCCGCTGGCGGGATCAATGTTGGCCCGCTCAAGCAATCCTTTGACAGCATGAATGCCAAGTTCGACCGCAGAACGGTCCGAAAGTGCCCCACGGTAACGTCCTACAGGAGTTCGCGCAACTGCACAAATCACAACTTCGGACATTAGCACACCTTCGATTAATTAGTTCCGTCTCCAGCGAACCCATAGATTTCGCCATTCAGTAATTTGGGTCTCAATTCAGGTTTCAAGAGGATGGTTCGAACACCCCAAAGATCCCCAAAGATGCGATATTTGGTGGTTGCATCAAGATAATCCACACCTGAAGACCCTCCTGTTCCAACGCGTCGCCCAATTATCCGTTCCACCATTCTAGCATGATGTGTGCGGAAGAGGACCATACTCTCTTCCAATTCAACCACGGCGTCAATCAGTACACGAGGCCACGCCAGCAAAGGCAATTCACGATATGATTCGATGAACAGTAAGCCGGCGCGTGCCCGGTTGACAACTCCATCTGGTTTCAGGAAGTCGTTTGCCCCCTGGCTCGCAGCATCAAATCGTGCCTTGACAGCCTCAATGTTGTCCACACCTTGTGCTTCCATACGCGCGCAGGCTTCCACGCCGATGTTCGCATATGCAGCAAGATGCGCATCCACATAGGACTCAACTGCTGAAGCATCCCCTTCAGAGCCAAAGAATGACCCCATAATTGGAGTTCTTGACAACCATGTTGTCAGTGCTGATACCAGTGTAGTTTCTTCCAATGCAGCCTCCAAACGAGTCAACGCAGCAGCATCGGCCTCACTGCGTTTGGCAAGTTTGCGGAAATGTCCAAGTGGATCCATCTCCGATACTCGCCCGACGGGTTCCAAACCGAGGATGATTTCCATTTCTCGCATTTGATACGACTCAAAACCACTTGCGGTTCCCAAACCATCTCGGAAGGCGAGGAATCCCTGCGGAGTCAGGGTTTCCATGACTTTCCATTGGCTCGCCAGTAGGCGATAGATTTCAGTCACCCGGTCAAGGTGCTCAACCGCTTTGGGAATCTGTGATTCAGGAACATGTTCAGTTGCCAAGATATCGCGGACTTCTCTCAATTCCCGGATGACTTGCTTGAACCAAAGTTCGAAGGTCTGATGCGTGACGATAAAGTGCATCTCGTCGTTACTGACCCCTTCTTCTTCCCGTTGCAAAGAGAGCAACTCATGCAGCCCAAGATAGCCTCCATAGGTCCGATTGGAACCGTCTCCAGAGCCCGAATATCCACCGCCCATGTTATTTCGCATCGGCCTGACGCTTGAATGTCTTGCCCCACTCACAGTTCAGGTTTTTCAGCCCGAATTTGGGCCTATCTATCGACTACGAAATTGAATCGCTTTCCGTAACGGATAATTACCTAGCACCGGAGCCGTCCCTAATGGCGAACACCCACCCGCACCTGCCAGATTGGCTCGCGGCGTACAATCCTGCCGAGATTACGATAGGTGTGATCGCTTCGCATTCATCCCTCCAGATTCTTCACGGCGCGCGAGAAGAAGGCTTCCGTACAATGGGTATCTGTGTGGGGAATAGTCGACAAAAGATGTACAAGGCGTTCCCCGGTGCAGAACCGGATGAATGGATGGTACTCGACCACTACCATGACTTGCTCGATCGAGCAGAGGAGTTGCGCTCAAAGAATGTCATCATCATACCTCACGGCTCATTGGTTGAATACCTCGGTCCTGACAATTTCATCTCTCTTGAAGTGCCCACATTTGGCAACCGTCAGATCTTGAAATGGGAAGGCAGTCGAGAGTTGCAGCGTCAATGGTTGGAATCGGGGGGCTGCACCATGCCCAAGGTCATTGAAAACCCGAAGGAAATCGATGGCCCAGTCATCGTCAAGTACGCGGGTGCCAAGGGTGGGCGTGGCTACTTTATCGCACGGAACTTCCGTGACTTCCGACGAAATGTCGACTTGGAAGAGGAATTTACCATTCAGGAATACGTTCTAGGGACTCGATATTACTTCCAGTTCTTCTTTGACCCCATCGCCGAAGATGGTTACCAAGTTGAGGGCATGGGAAGCCGCGAAGGCACCGAAGTGGGCCGACTTGAATTGATGAGTATCGACCGTCGAGACGAAGCCAATGTCGATGAGTTCTACAAATTGGGCAGCCTGCGTGATATCCGAGACATGGGCTTGGAACCCTCCTTTGTCGTGACAGGTAACACACCCGCAGTATTGCGCGAATCATTGTTGCCTGAGGCTTTCCGTATGGGTGAAGGGGCGGTTGCTTCTTCGCTCGAGTTGGAGGAAGGGGCTCGCGGTATGATTGGTCCATTCTGCTTGGAAACCATCGTCACCGACAAGCTAGAATTCCGAGTCTTTGAGGTCAGTGCCCGAATTGTCGCAGGCTCCAATGTTGCGATTGGAGGTTCGCCTTACTCTGACATCAATGAACCAGGTCTGTCTACAGGTCAGCGAGTTGCACGATGCATTCGCAAGGCGGTTGAGAAAGATCGCTTGAGCGACATTCTCTCCTGAGCAGTGGGTACCCTCTGCTTCAGAAACAATTGTTCCAATTTGGTAAACGTGGAAAGTAGGCCCTCCCGGATTCGAACCAGGGTCGTGGGATCCAGAACCCCACATGATGGACCGCTACACCAAGGGCCTAAGCAAGCCTGCGATTGGCCGCCCGTATTTCAACGCAACCGCCGTAAAGCAGCCCCAAAAATGGCCAATATAGGCAACACCGAACCAAACCCGGGTACTCCGAGGATAGTGTCCTTTGATTCACTACTGAGTGGGGCTTCTTGGAGTGTAAATTCGTCTCCAATCGAACCATCGATTCGATAAAATGCCATAGAAACTTCTCTTGCCTCTCCATCATAGACCCATCGTGTCCAACCATAGGTACTGTTCTCTCTATATGCACTCCATTCTGGCTGGGGCTCATCCAAATCCTCGTAGGCAGAGCGACCCGCCGTTCCAATGACCAAATGTATTGGAGCTTCACCCCGGGCGAATCGGTCACCATTTCCTGTATCCATGACCATTTCAGCAGAAACTGGCCACGTTCTCTCGTAGAAGTGATCGTGGCCAGCAATTACCAGATCCACCCCATTTTCTACATACAATTGTTCAAGTGCAGTACGTAGTTCAATCTCAGAACCATGGTAACTGTTGCTTGAGTACATTGGGCTGTGGCCGTAGACGATGAGGAAAGGAGTGGCCTCTCTATCAACCGATGCAAATTCTTGTTCAAGCCATGCATATTGGGTACTATCCGGGTCGTAATCATGCTCAGTGGACATGAAAACCATGTGGACACCAGGGATTTGCCGGCTGTACCAAAACATCTCTGATTCGATTTGCCCATCAGAATCGAATCGGTGTTCGTAAGGTGTAAATCCGTAGCCGGGTTCATTCTCGTGGTTACCAACCCCTGTAATCCACGGGATTACAGTCATGCTATCCTGTTGGATGTTAAACCAATCGTCCCAAGCAGATTGCTCCCCATCCGCATACGAAATATCACCTGAAATTGTCACCAAACGAGCATCTGTATCGGAGATAATGGCCTCAGAGACATCCATGCCTTCGCTGGAATCTCCATGGTCTGCAATCGAGATCCACTCAAATTGTTTTGAACTTTGATCGATTTGCGTGAACGTATATTCGTCTGACCAAGAACCATCATTTCCAACGCGATATGTCACCTCTTCACCGGGTACCAAATCTGTCATGGTCGCCATATGAAATGCCATATCATGATTGTAACAATAATCAGAACTTGCAGCAGTCTGCCCATTCCACTCTACTTCACCCATCGAACGACCTTCCGTGGCCCATATTACCACCATTGTAGTCGCATCTTGGGTGGCTTGGAGATGAATCTGTTGTGGTTGTGTACTACCTGTCAACGTACCGGGGCACTCTTGGAGTGTTTCACCCAAATTCTGCGCATGCACAATGGGTGCAAAGAACAGGAAAACGAGCACAATCGCAAGGGTCCGCACGAAGTTGCGCACACGTAACCCTGTCTCAAGCCTTGCCACGGAACCGCGCATTCAGAGTTTCCAAACTTGCAGCACTGGGTCGCATGATTTCATCATCCACTTCTGAAAGGGGTGTATCCACCAAGCACTGGTCTTCCGTGGCCGTTGCTTTGGTCGGGTCGAAGTAAAGCAAACCAGTTACGTGCTTGTCTTCCATTTCCGCCTTGTG
>DAVT01000153.1 GCA_002505685.1 Euryarchaeota archaeon UBA501
GTGAGTGTGTTGGCACTGGTCAAAACATTGGGTGCCCCCAAACGATTGTCGGTTCTCATCGAAGGTGAATCATTGTTCAATGATGGTACGGCAGTCGTCCTGTTCAACATCCTGCTCGCGACCACTCTGGCCATCGCTTCACCCGCAGGAATCGATGTCTCATTCATGGATGTCTTTACTGCTGGTTTGAGTGAATTCTTGTTCGTCGTTTTTGTGGGAGCAATTGCTGGTTTACTGTGCGGTTTACTCGCAAATTGGTTTTTGGGCCAATCAGACGACCACTTGGTTCAAATCGCCATCACATTGGCATTGGCTTTCGGCTCGTTCTTGCTCGCTGAAATGCTCCACGGTTCCGGCGTCATCAGTGTGGTTGTCGCTGGCTTGCTGGTGGGCAATCATGGTGTCAAGCAAGGCATGACTCCAACCGCTCGGATCGGTATGCACCATTTCTGGGAAGTACTCGCCTTCTTGGTCAACAGCGTCCTGTTCCTACTGATAGGATACGAGTTACAATCCGTCTTTGCATGGGACCTCCATGTTTTGCGCTTGGCCTTGATTGGCATAGGTGCTGCACTCGTGGCGCGCTTGGCCGTGTTCCCATTGACAGCAGTTGCAAATATTCGCAATCCTAACCCGGTCTCGGGTCGATGGCAGGTCGCCATGTGGTGGGGTGGACTGCGTGGCAGCATCCCATTGGCGCTCCTTCTCTTGATCTCACATACTGTCAGTCACCCGCCCGAGTTTGAGTACATGGGTGAAACCGTTGTCGGTGGACAAATTACTGCTTACAACGACATGCTGATTCTCGCGTTTAGCGTGGTGTTGTTCTCTCTGGTCGCTCAAGGATTAACCATGCGGCCCTTGTTGCAACGCCTAGGCATCAGTGGGGCCCCCGCTGAAGCTGAATTGCGCTACGAAGTTGCATTGGCAGAGGTCATCGGTAGTCGAGCCGCACTGAAGCGCCTCAGTTCGTTGCACACGCAGGGTATGATTAGCGAGGATGATCAGGCAACCCTTGCCGAACCTTATCGCGAGCGCGTGCGCGAGAGTGAGGCCCGAATCCAAGAATTGTCTGAAGCCAACATTGTCCACTCGACACGCGTTGAGTTCGCGCGGAAGGAATTGATTTCTACACAGATTGAGGCATTGCGAAATGCAGAGCGCACCGGACGTATATCGACCGTTGTGGCAAGTGAAGTTCTGCATCGTTTGGACAAGGCACTGGGTGAAAGTAAATTCAAGCAAGAGGAAATATTGGAATCATCGCGTTCAGAGCAACCTGTAGAGGATGTTGTTGATGACGAAATGTCTGAGTCGCTGATACCTGAGTCGACTGAAACCGTTGTAGGTTCCGCAAGTGATTCAAGCGAAGAATAGTCCTCAATCTAGAGTCTAGTTGAAGGGCATATTCAAGAGCCAATCAGAATTCGGCAGTTTATGAGTGCCATCAGCGATATGATTAGCGAACCGCGATTTTGGGTATTGTTAGTATTCATCTCTGCATTTGGCCTTATTCTTTCTGAAAAGATACATCGTACCATTGCAGCTTGGTTTGGATGCGTATGTGTCATGTTCCTTGGTATCACAATGGGGGTAAAGGACCATGCCGGTAGTAGCGGTGTGTTCAACCTCTGCAAAGACGTAGGGAGTGGGGAGACAAAATTCGGTCACTTGATTGCAAGTTTCATGCAAGGCTCCGAAGGTGTGGTTTGCAAGGATTCTTTGGAATCCCTGATGTTGAGTTGGATTCATTTTGATGTCATCGGGCTATTGCTTGGAATGATGATCTTTGCAGCACTGTTGGAAATATCTGGATTCTTTGAATTTGTGGCCATCAAGGCCGCAAAGATGTCGAAAGGAGACCCGTGGAAATTGTTGGTATTCTTGGGCACTCTCACACCACTGCTTTCATTGGTCATTGACAATGTCACCGCCGTGATTATCATTGCACCCGTGACCGTGAAATTATGTAATCGCTTGGAAATCAATCCGATTCCGTTGCTGATTGCTGAAGCGATTCTCTCGAATACGGGTGGCGTTGCCTCAATGGTCGGCGACCCGCCCAATGTGATGATTGCTGCCACTGCTGCAGGGATTCCCGAGATTGCAGGTCTCTTCGGATTCATTGGCTTCCTACTTCGATTGGGCTTCATCAGCTTCCTCGCTTGGGCTGCAACATTGGCATACATGCGATGGTATTACCGTGACTGGACAGAATCAGTTCCAACTCATGTTGAGTCATTGATGGAGCAAGATGAGTGGGATGCGATTGAAGACCTCCGACTGTTGAAGGTTACGTCCGTGATTCTGACAGTCACAATTTTGATGTTCACCTTGACTGAACTACTACATCTAGGAATTCACATTCATGCGCTTGCCCTTGCCGGTGCTGGAATCGCATTGGTTGTGGTTCGACCTGAAGACACCGAATTACGTCATGGTTTGATGCACACAGTCAGCGAAAAAGTCGAATGGGCTGCTTTGATGTTCTTCGCTGCATTGTTTATTCTCGTGGGTGCGATGGACAATGTGGGTTATCTCAAGGATTTAGCAGAGTGGATATTCCGTGAATTTGGTTCCAATCCTGTCATGCTGGCTGTTGCCATTATCTGGATATCGGCCATTGCCAGTGCTATTGTAGACAACATCCCATTTACAGCAGCAATGATACCTGTGATTATTGCGATTGGTGAAGCTGATCCAAACATGGACATCGCCCCATTATTCTGGGCGCTTGCACTGGGTGCAGGGTTCGGTGGAAATGCAACACCAATTGGTTCCAGCGCCAACGTGGTAACCATTGCTATCAGTGAGCGAAGCCCACAGCCCATCACCACAGGAGAATGGATGCGAATCGGTGTACCGATTATGCTGATTACCTGCACTATGGCATCGATTTCAATGATAATCTTCCATGGCACACTCTACAGTTCGTGAGGGTTCTCGACTGCACTTCGCGTCGGTAGCATCAAAACACTAGGTGTTTTCAACTAGGTTATGCAGGAGTGCGATGCGTGCGGCTTGCTCTTTGGTGGGGCCGATGAATGCCCATCATGTGGCAGTCGGGTATCACACCTTGCGACAGAGGATACGGATGGCTACCAAGATGCTAGACCATCGGGTCCTTTACCAGGGAAATCAGAACTGGATGAGGCAAAGGATGGAATGACTGGTCTAGACATCGGACTCACTATCACTTCCCCGAAAATCAGTGACACATCTCTCCCATTCCAAGTGGGCGGTGTAGGGCAGGTCACATCGAACCTCCCATTTGGTGTAGGGGCACCTGCTAAAGTCTACACAGATAGTTCAGATGAGCATGAAGAGGAAACCCATGAACATCCCATTGTTGAACCCGATGAAGTGCCGAAAGCGGTTGAGCAGGAATCATCTGATGACCCTTGGTCTTTTTCCGAGCCAGTATCCGAACCGACCCTAACCGCAACACCTGCAGAGGACCCACCCGTTGTCGTTCTGAAGGCACGCCCGATAATCGTCGAGGAAGAGCAACTTTCTGAATCTCCAGTTCTCGAAGAAAATGCGTACCAAATTCAGGCAGATGAATTGGCTTCAGAACAGGTATATTCAATCGATGAGGACGTCATCATCCATGATTTCGGAGACGAATTGCAAGTCTCCGAAGTGGTTGTTAATTTTGATGAATTGGTGGACCCGGCGGAACAAACGATACGATTTGATCATGAATTGTTGTCTGAAGGTGAGCCGGAACTGATGCCTGCCAAAGCGCTACCGATTGATGATGGGGGCGATGCAAATATCGCGGGCCATTCAATCGCTGCGTTCGAAGCTTTGGCTGAAGGTCGTTGGCAGGATGCAGCAGACGGTTTCAGAATTGTTTGCAATCAGTTGCCGGGTAATCCTGCTGCATTGAATGACTTTGGTCTTGCATTGCGCCAAATGGCGATGGAAGTTCATGAATCCAATCCTACGGCCACACCTGCCGAAGAACCGCATTTTGAGGCCGCAGTTTTAGCCCTTCGTCAAGCAGCCCAACAGGACAAACACAACCCTACAATTCTCTACAATTTGGCGACTTGTTTGGCGACATGTGGACGACACGGGGTTGCCACAAGAATTTGGGATGCTACAATCTCACTTTCCCCACAAGACCCTGCTCCCTTGAATGGAAAAGCAGTCTCATTGGTAGCGCAAGGTGAATTCGACGGCGCCTCAGCACTGTTGATGCGTGCCAGGGAAATCGCACCCAGTGAGCCGATTATACTGCGAAATTTGCGCAGATTACGACCTACGGCGTAGAACCAGTTTTCATTATAATGTCCTTTTTTTTGGTATTTTTTTACGCTTCTCGCCGAGCAGTCCGACGAATTTGTCATCTTTGAGTTCCCGAACCCTTCATATATGGGAGG
>DAVT01000064.1 GCA_002505685.1 Euryarchaeota archaeon UBA501
GATTGTGGAATAAAATACAACATTCTAAGGGAACTTTGTTCTCGATTTGAAGTTCTTTGGTGCCCACCTGATATCAGTTGGGAGGAATTGTGTGATACCTACAAAATTGATGCACTGTTCTGCAGCAATGGACCTGGGGACCCAGCCCATCCGGGCAAAGCGACAGATGCTAGACACACTCTGGCCAAAGCAACCAAGGAAGGCATGCCTGTGATGGGCATCTGTTTGGGTCATCAGTTGATGGGGTTGGCCAGTGGTTTGCGCACCTACAAGCTGCGCTACGGCCATAGAGGAGGCAATCAACCCGTACTCGATTTGCAAACTCGAAAGGTTAGTATCACCAGTCAAAATCACGGCTTTGCCGTCGAAGATCCAGTCAAGGGTATGCTTGCGCCACACCCATCTGGTGCCAATTCCGGAGATGTATCAAACCTAACAGGGTGCGACGTCGAAGTTCGTTTCATCAATGCAAACGATCGAACGGTCGAAGGTTTGGATGTGAAGGGGCGACCTGCGTTTACAATCCAATATCACCCTGAGGCCTGTCCAGGTCCACACGATGCAAATCCGCTATTCGATCGTTTTTCGAAACTCGTCGCTGAACATTTGGAGGTGAAAGCAGATGCCAAGACGCGATGATATACACAAAGTGATGATTCTCGGCAGTGGTCCCATCCGAATCGGTCAGGCAGCCGAGTTCGATTTCTCAGGGTCACAGGCTTGCAGAGCATTGCGTGCCGATGGGTATGAGGTCGTTCTGGTCAATTCCAACCCTGCGACAATCCAAAACGATCCCGAGATGGCAGACAGGATTTACATTGAGCCTTTACTTCCAGACGTTGTTAAGCGAATTTTGGAAATTGAAAAGCCCGATGCTCTACTAGCTGGAATGGGGGGCCAAACCGCACTCAATATCGCCAGCAATCTGGCCCACAGTGGGGCACTTGCCGAACTAGGTGTCGAGTTGATTGGTTGTAATCTACAATCGATTGATGAGGCAGAAGATCGAGATTTGTTCAATCAGGTTTGTGAGGAAATTGACCTTCCTATATCGCAAGCGATGGCTTGCAATTCAATCGAGGAAGTTCTGGCTGCCGCAGAAGAATTGGGCAAATACCCAATTTTGATCCGTCCAGCATTCACACTCGGTGGATTGGGTGGTGGTACTGCATGGAATACAGGAGAGTTGGTGGAAATTGCCAGCCAAGGGATACTCCATTCACAGATTGGTCAGGTTTTGATTGAAGAGAGCATTTTGGGTTGGCAGGAATTTGAGTACGAGGTAATGCGTGACGCAAATGACAACTGCACGATTGTCTGCACCATGGAGAATATCGATCCAATGGGAGTTCACACAGGTGAATCGGTCGTCGTGGCACCGGCTCAAACCCTTTCAGATCGCGATCATCAAGGATTGCGCGATGCCGCACTAAGGCTCATCCGAAGACTCGATATCAAGGGTGGTTGCAATGTACAATTCACAGTAAACCAAGATACTGGCGAGTACAGGGTAATCGAAGTAAACCCACGCGTATCACGTTCCTCAGCTCTTGCATCCAAAGCGACAGGTTACCCCATTGCCCGAATGGCTGCACTAATCGCCGTAGGTTACACACTCGATGAATTGCCCAACCCCATTACTGGTGAAGGCACAACGGCGGCCTTTGAACCAACATTGGATTATGCAGTCGTTAAAATTCCTAGGTGGCCATTCGACAAGTTCCGAACGGCGGACAGAACATTGGGAACCAGTATGAAATCCACCGGCGAAGTGATGGCAATTGGTCGAAATTTCGAAGAAGCATTCCTCAAGGCAATCGCCTCCTTAGAATATGGTCAGCCACATCCACGCCCTCTCACAGAAGCCGATGCAAGTGATGGAGAATCGATGGATGAAAGGGCCAATGAACCACTTTCGGAAGAAGTTCTTGCAAACTGGCTCAAAGTACCAACCGATCGAAGAATGGGGGCTCTCGTGGAAGCATTCCGGAGAGGAATGGGAATCGAGGAGGTACGGGAAGGAACTGGAAATATTACCCGTTGGTTCTTGCACCGATTCAAGAAAATCGCTGACGTCGAAGCAGAAATTGTTGCCGCAAATTGCGATGCAAATCAGATTACTGAAGCCCAAATGCGACATTGGAAAGGCCTTGGATTCACTGATGCTCACATTGCTGATGCCCTGTCTGGATTCCCTGCAACAGGCTGGTCTCGCCTGCCTGAGGGCCGAACTGAAATTGATGTGATGAAGCGCCGGCACGATTTGGCAATTCACCCAAGATTCAGAATGGTGGATTCATGCGCGGCCGAGTTTGCAGCCGTCACCCCCTACTATTACGCAACATACGAGGGCGGTAGTGCGCCTCTGGGTGTAGACCATGTTCCTGCTGAGAAGAAGGTGGACCGGCGACGTTTGGTCGTGATTGGTTCAGGGCCGATTCGGATTGGACAAGGTATTGAGTTTGATTATGGTGCAGTACACGCCGTTCAAGCGATTCGAGAAGCAGGCCATGAAGCGATTCTAGTCAACAATAACCCCGAAACAGTAAGCACAGACTTTGATACCTCCGATCGCCTTTACTTCGAACCGTTGACCACAGAATGTGTCTCTGAGATTCTGTTGCGTGAAGGTGCCGATGGTATTCTCTTACAATTCGGCGGTCAAACTGCAATCAACCTCGCACTCCCACTTGATTCACGGATGAAACATCTCAGTTCACAGGGCCTAACTTGCTCAATGCTGGGCACATCACCAGATGCGGTTGACGAGGCCAGCGATCGAGAACGATTCGAAGCATTCGGTCAACGCAGTATAATCCGCTTGCCTGAAGGCCGTACTGGAAAAACACCAGCCGCTATTCGCGCAGCAGTTGCAGAAATTGGATACCCAGTATTGGTTCGCCCGTCATATGTTCTAGGTGGACGTGGGATGGAGATTCTTACCGATGATAACCAACTTGAAACATACATGTCTGATGCATACATTGCACCGGATAAGCCATTGTTAGTCGATGAGTACCTTGGAGGTGCCATCGAACTAGATGTCGATGCGGTCTGTGACGGTGAGGATGTTCTTGTCGGCGCCGTCATGGAGCACTTGGAAGAAGCAGGTATCCACAGTGGTGACTCAACTTGTTTTATCCCTACACAAAATGTTAGTGAGGAAATACTTGCAAAGGTCCATGAGTGGACAAAGGAAATCGGAATCGGCCTAAATATCCGTGGCTGCTTTAACATTCAATTCTGTATTTGCAGAGGCGAATTGTACGTCCTTGAAGTCAACCCTAGAGGATCACGAACATTCCCATTTGTAGCCAAAGCAACAGGCATCCCTCTGGCTAGAATCGCTGCCCACATTACCATCGGAGAGCAGTTGGCAGACATGGAAATTCCCCGCAGGCAAACGGATGCGGTTTGTGTCAAAGCTCCTGTATTCCCCTTCCTCAAATTACGAGGCCTCGACCCTGCACCTGGGCCAGAAATGAAGAGTACTGGCGAAGTAATGGGCAGTCACGTAGATCCTGCCGCTGCGTATCTGAAAGCACGTTTGGCCACCGAACTGCCTGTGCCTACTCGAGGCGGAGTTTATCTAACCGTCAAAGATGAAGACAAGGAGAATTTGATTCCAATGGCCCGTTCATTACAAGACATGGGCTTCAAATTACATGCTACGAAAGGAACGGCACGACACTTACGGGATGTCGGAGATCTGGATGTTGAAACATGTTACAGAATTGCTGAAAATCAAGGGCCAGATGCGTTGGATTTGATGCGCACAGGGAAAATCCAGTTGATTATCAACACACCTCGAAATAGTGGAGGTGCCGTTTTGGATGGAAATATGATGCGAAGACTTGCAGTTGAGTTGAACATCCCATTCGTGACAACAATGTCAGGGGCTAGGATGGAGTGTGAAGCGATTCGAGTGGCACAGGATGGAATGCCTGAGCCAAGACGTTTGATTGTTGATTATGTGTAATCAGCAGGCATCGAAGGCCTCGATGATATACTTGGTGAATGGACTGGTCCAAGCCAATTCAGACAAACCATCTTCTCCATCAGCAGAGTAAATCTTGACGACATCTTGCACGCGAACGTTTCCTTCAGCAGACCTTGCCAGAATCGTCTTCGGTTTGAGCACCTTTCCAGTGCCGTGCGGATCAAATACAGTATCTAGAGCATCGGCGAGGAACCAATCGACCTTTCCATCGGGTTCCCCTTCGTAGGTTTTCTTGGCTGCTCCACGTCGAACTACAGGCGATGCGGCCTTCTTTGCTGGTTTGGGCTTGAATGTACTTGCGCCGCTAGATGAGACGACCTTTTTCCCGCCGCCTCTCGCAGCCATATCGGCTCGAACTTCTTCTTCGATGCTTTCGCGAAGTTCCTCCTCTACCTTCTTGCGCAACTCCTCTTCGACTTCTTTGAGAATTTTCGGCCGCAAATCTGTGCTGATTTTTTCAGTCAGTGCACCTTCGTCAAGGCCTGCTAACTGGCCTGCCAAATCATCTCTCTCTGCCTGAGCTGCTTGTGTTTGAGAAAGGTAGTGGGCAGCAACTTGCACCAAACTGGTCTCCATCGCCGCTTGGGCCTGCAGTTGTACAACCTCTCCAGAGTGGTCTCTCCACTTTCGCCATTGGAGCATAGTATGTGAATGGATATCGGAACCACATTTTGGACAGAATGAACGCTTGGGTGGTTTGAGCACTGGAATGCCGCGCAAATCCTCATTCGTGAGCGTGGTCTCATCAATACCTCCGGCCGCAATGTCGTGAATGTGGTGGCTGGCTTCCATCCCTAAGGCCATCGCTTCAATGAATAGTGGGTCTCGAGTATTGATGGAACCGGATTGAATGAGTCCCCATGCATCGGTTTGAGAACTCATCAGTGCAACTGCTGCTGCGGCTGCGGGGCTCGTCGTGTAGTTTTGTGCGGCTTCTGAGAGGCTGCCCTTTGTAACCACAGGTGCCGCGGCTTGTGCCTCCATTTGTTCTGGAGTCACGCCTGAACCCTCAGCAGGTGCCGCCAAACCCAGTTCAATCGGGTTTGCCCCCTCTTCGACCTTCGCGATGAGGTCGAATTTCTCAGCCATTGACAAATCGTCGCGGCTTCGAATCAATTCTTTTAGTTGGCGAACATCGTGCCCAGTCGACGTGATTGGCCCATCAGTTTCCAAATCATGACCGCATTGCAAACAGAATTTGGCAACCGCTTCTACACCGGCTTCGCAACTCGGACAGTACACCGGCATTGCCACCGCCACAACCGTCTCCTCTTTCAAGCGTGCGGGTGTTTGGGGTTTCTGAACTACGTTCAGGATGACAACCCGTCAATCGCCAATTGGAGTAAGTTGAGTACCTCTTGGCGTTCCATTTCAGCGAGAATACTGGCCAGTTTAGGTCCAAAGTCTTGATTCAATACAATCCAATACATCGTTTGGAACGCATCGCGTAAGGGAATTTCACGCTGTCTGGCTTCTTCACAAATGACCCCATTGATCTCTTCAGCCCCCCATACACAATCCGAAAGGCCCTTGTGAATTGAGAAAATATAGTCGCCATCCCGACCATCTAAGTACGATTGAGCCTGATCTGAGATGGAAGTTTGAATTCTCAAACGGAATGATTCAGGGAAGTGGGGTCCGTTAATCCAAGTTCTCATCATTTCCAATCTTCGTAGCAAATCATCATCCGGTTGCCCCGAAATTAATCCACTACGCTGGAGGGATTCCCACACTCCAGCATCTTCCTTTCGAATCTGAGCGAGCATGGCCAAATGTCGGAAAGTCACACGTTCGGAAGCCGCATGAGGTGCTTGACTCGGGTCAATTTGAGAATAGATGAGTTGGGCCTTCAGTTTCTCCCATGCAACTTGTTGTCTACGGCTGAGAGATTCCCAATTTCCAGGTCCTTTTTCCAAATCTCCGAGTTTCTTTTGATACTCATCGGCCAATTCGATTAGTGCACTACCTGTGTCAAAGTCGATGTGGCGATTTGGTTTATTTCTTGTAATCAAATATCGAAGGATTTCTGGAGGTACAAGTTCCAGGGCCTCAAGCGGACCAATGGTCACTCCTGTACTGCTAGACATCGCGCCGACGCCCTTCAATGAAATCCATTCATAGGTGGTTGGGTAAGGTGGTTGTTCTCCCAAGATAACTGAGATTTCTTTTCCGGTATCGTATGACCCTCCTGCAGCGCCATGGTCCTTGCCGAATGGTTCCATTGTAACTCCTCGCCAAACCCACTTGGCAGGCCAATCGACACGCCATGGTAGCTTCCCTTCTCCCTTGGTGACATCAGACAGTCCTTCTCTACCTTGAGAGTCTGTCCAATACACGATGGGGTCCTCCCATCCAGTAATGGTGATTCCATCGATGGAACCATCGGAATCTATGGGGTTCCATGGGAACCATTGCTCATCCAATTCTCTCCCAGAAACACGCTCGATAATTTCTCGAATGGCATCTGATTGATTGCAGGCAATCCGCGAGGCCTCCGCAACTTTACCCGACTTGTATGCTGCATAATTGTAGATTATTTCATCGATATTTACGCCAATATGCTCTAGGGCTTGGATGAAGGGGCCTAGGAAATGATCCGCATATGACACCCCTTCTTTGAATCGGTCGAAATCAGGTGAGCCATTTTCATCGGGCGGAGGAATGTTCGCCAATTGATGTCCAATGTATTGTTCATAGGAATCGTCGAGGAAATCGTAGACTTTGCGCAGCGGGTCGGCATCATCCACGAAGAAAACAAATTGAGCATCTAGGCCCAATCGCAAACAGGCGCGTTTGATGATGTCCGAAGTCAAGATTTCGCGCAGATGTCCAATGTGGAATTCACCCGAGGGAGTGATGCCCGATGCAATGACTTGCTTTTCAGAACGGTGGGACAGGGCCTTCGCAATCGAATCAGCCCAATGCATGTGGTCTCACCTCAAACTCTGACTGTGCGAATAAGGCCCCGAAGAGGAACTCCTCCAACGGTATTCTCTTCGGTTTTGTTGACCATCACAATACTCAGGGCCACATCAGCCCCTTCATTTTGCAATGTTTTGATTGTCTTGCGCATCGTCTCCCCTGAAGATAGAACATCATCGACGACAACGACCTTTCGTCCGGCAACATTTCCGTATTTGTTTGAAAGGTGCCCACTATCTTCCTCGGAAACCGAGCGGAAGATAGCCACATCTGCGTTGATGTGATTGGCGATGGAATTCGCAAATAGAATTCCATTGAGGCTGATGCCTACGACTGTGTCAACTCCGTCTTCTTCCTCTTCGATGACAATATCAGCCATGATGGCACCAATTGCATCGATCCGATTTGGGCGCGCGCCAATGGTTCTCCAACCGATTCGAACATCATCGGGGTGATCATCTTCTGCGGCTCCAGCGTTAAGCCAAATCACGGTTCTTTGCGAGATTGATAATTCATCCGCAATTTGCTGTGTATTCAGCCCTTGTTGAGTCATTTCTAGGACCTTTTTTCTCAATTCATCGATACTCAATGCCATGTGAATCAGAGATGTCTGCGCACCCCCATCCTATCAAATCACCGCACAGAGTCCATAGGACTCTATCTAGAATCGACCCGTACTGCCAAATCCGCCAGCCCCTCTTTCGGTCTCATCGAGAGATTCTCGGTCCACCTCGACAAAGCGAATCTCGGGGACGCGTTTCAGCAAAATTTGGCCAATTCTTTCTCCTTTTTCGACCACAAAAGAATCCCCCTCGCCAATCCAATGTGCAAGCACCATCAATTCTCCTCTGTAATCAGCATCAATGGTTCCAACTCCATTGGGTAGAATCAATCCCTTTTTGCCCAAACCTGAGCGGCAACGAACCTGCCCTTCCCACCCTGGTGGAATGGCCAAAACAAGCCCAGTTGGAAGCATCTCAGTCGTCCCCTTTCGGACTTCAACCCTCTCTACCGAGTGTAAATCAAAACCAGCAGCAAGATCACTACCTTGGACTGGCAAGACCGCATCGGTGTGAATCCGAGCGACTTTGACCTCAATGGCTTCGTCCATGGTACAATGCGAACCATCGGAGAACATTGGTTTTGTCGGTGGTCTCAAGAAGGGGTTGCCGGTGGGCCAAGCAATGTCGGACTTCGATTACGAGTCATTGCTCGACCGCGCGCGAGACAAGATTCCAGATCAAATCTCCTCTCGAAGTCGTTGGACACTTCCCGAGCCAGATGTGCTCATCGAAGGTTCGCAGACCATTCTACGAAATTTCAGCGAGTTGGTCTCGATGATGGACCGTGATGCGGATCACGTGTACCACTTCCTCCAGAATGAACTGGGAACGAGTGCTACCCGTGAGAAAGGTCGTGTACTGCTAAAGGGACGAATTCCTCCTCGCCGAATCAAGGAACGAATCGTGGCCTACGTCAAGACGTACATCCTTTGCCACCAGTGCAATGCACCCGATACTTCGTTCATCAAGGAAGACCGTACTACATTGCTAAAGTGTCAGGCCTGTGGTGCAACCCGCCCTGTGAAACTATGATTTCTTCGGGCTAAAGTCGAGCAACACTTTGCCTCTGTTACCGCGATTGTGGATGTGTTGCTGCGCTTTTGCAACATCCTCAAATCGATACACGGAATCGATGACGGGGTCAATCTGTCCGTTTTCCAGCATCTTTGCTAGGGCTAGCATCTGTTCACGTGCAACATCCTCGTCTTTCCACATACCCATGTGCACACCGTACACCGACTTGTTTGAATTCATCATTCGAATCGGGTCGAAACGTGGAGTTGTACGCCACATCTTAATCGCCGTCCAAAGTGAACGCTTGGGCCCCTTCACCGCTGAGGATGCACCGAATACGTACAGGCGTCCACCATTTCGAAGAGCCTTGTACGATTCCATAACGTGTTTGCCTCCAACTGGATCCAAGGCATGATGCACACCCTCGCTTTCAGATTTGATTCGCTGAACAAAATCCTCGCCCCGAGGAATGTGAACCATCCCCATATCTTGGACAAACTTCGCTTTCTCAGCCGAGGCAGTACCATAGATGGTTCCGCCGTTCAGAGCTTTGACGATTTGTGCTGTTGCTGTGCCTACACCGCCTGCGGCATGATGGACGAGTACTGAATCCCCTTCGCGGAAGTTGCCAAGGTGCACCAACATGTGGTGGGTAGTCAGGTATGTTACGGGCATGGCGGCCGCTGCATCCAAAGAGACGTTATCGGGCAAAGTCCATACTCGCTCTTGCGCAACTACCACTTGCTCAGCATATCCACCAAATCCGGTGAGGGCCACAACCCGGTCACCGATGGCATGACCTTCGACACTTGGACCCAATCCTCGGATAATTCCAGATACTTCGTATCCAGGGGTGAATGGGAAATCCGGTGCAGCCCCATAGAGACCTTGCCTCATCATCAAATCCGCAAAGTTGATGCCGGCACGATGGACTTCAATCAGCACCTCCCCATCCTTTGGTACGGGCGTATTTTCTTCGATGATTTCGATGGCTTCTAAGCCCCCTCTTTTTGCATACACGACTCTTTTCATTCAATCCCTCCTTGCATTCTGAGGTGCTCAGCAACCTGCCCAGTTCGAAGGTGCTCAAGCAAATCGGGAATATTCTCCTCACCCGTTAAGGTGTACCATGTGCCTTCAGGATATACGACGCAGGAAATCCCCTTCTCACATTTACCTAGACAACCCGCTTTTTGTACACGGATATTTGGGATTCCTTCAGTCTTTGCAGCCGACTTAATCGCCTTGATTAATTCCAAACTTTCCTTCGCAGCACAACATTCTCTGCCGGCTTCCGGAGATCTTTCGTGAGAACAGATGAACATGTGGTGCCGGAATCCGTTCGACATACCCTCACTCCAATTTGTCGAGACTCTCGCATAGAATCAAATCGCGCTCTGAAATGCCATCGATATCATGGCTCCAAGTCCGAACCACAACGCTTCCCCAGCCAAGTATGAATTCTGCATGGTGATTTTGTTCTTCACACAATGCCCCTGCTTTGTTGACAAATTCTAATGCAGTCGCAAAGTCTGAAAATTTCCACTCTCGTTCGTAGTGGTGATTGTCGATGAGTTTCCAATCATCGTGGAGTGCCACACAATCAGCCCCAAAGGTGATCATCATCGCTGCCTTTTGTTTTCTTCTCCACATCTTCGTGGATTTTCGTTCGGCGCTTGTGGTCTTCGCGCTCAAACTGTAGCAATTCTTCATCATCGATGTAAGCAGGGCGCATGTGCGCAATCAATCGTACTTCGACGATTACATCCCGAGCAATGTATCGATACACTCCATCCGTGTCTAGAATTTCAATGCTCATTTTGTTGGTTCCAATCAAACGTCCACGAACCCATTCTTGAGAATCATCTGGTAGTGAACGTGCATCTAAGAGAATCTCGACCAAATCATCGCGCCTCATTCCAGCTCTACGATCAAGAAGGGGTCCGGTCAAGATATCCTCTGAAACCTCTGGTTTCCCAAGAGATTCCCAAATTGAAATGGCCCATTCCGGTAGTTCTGGAGAGTCGCTACTCATCGTAATCAAACTTGGCAATCCCCTCTCCCTCTTGAATCGATGGGTGTGTTCAATCCTCTTGTTTGAAGAGGGATGGGTGACGCCCACCGCATGAGGGGAACCCGTGGTTTCGATTGTTTGGCGAAGTATTCCAACGGTTTTGACCGTGGAAGAGTTGCTCGACAAGGCCTTTAGCAAGGCCAAGAAAGCAGGGGACGCAGTTGTCGACAAAGATCGCGTATACCGAACCCGAAAACAGATGACAAGAATGGTCGGTTCTGCTGGAGATTCACTGTCTGCCACATTACTCGAATGGGTTCGAAGGTGGCCAAGTTTGGATAAAATGTCCGAATTCGATGTAGCGATGGTCGAAGCAGCCGTCGGTTGTGATGACTATCGACAGAGCCTTGGAGCATGCCAATGGGCTGCTGAAAAGTGCCTAGAAATTTCTCAACAGAATGCCAAGAAATTACGACGTATGGTCAACCTCCCTCCCATGCATGAGGCGCGACGAGAGGCCTATGGTCGCATCTCCAGTATCATGGGGAGAATCGAGACGAATCTTGATTTTCTTCGGGAGGCACGAGACACCCTTCGTGCACTTCCGATGATCGATTCAATGGAACCTTGTTTGGTTGTGGCTGGGGCTCCCAACGTAGGAAAATCCGCATTGATTGCTTCGATGTCGAGTGGTAAGCCCGAAATCGCAGCCTACCCATTTACGACCAGGCAATTACACGTTGGACATTTTGAACACCGCCGAATGAAGTACCAGTTGGTCGACACACCTGGTTTGCTAGATCGGCCAATGGAGGAGCGAAATCCCATCGAAATGCAAGCGATAGCAGCCTTGGAACACGTTGGTGATTTGTGTCTATTCCTGATGGATCCCTCAGAAACCGGTGGTGCCAGTTTGGAGGAACAGACCAACTTGTTGAACGAGGTTGCAGAGTTGTTACCTCAAACGCCTCTAATCGTCATCGATGGGAAAGGAGACCTATTGGAGGGCATTGATCCCGATGAATGGAAAGAAGTGTGTTCTATGGAACATGCTTTGATTGAAAATCCCGAAGGCCCTATTCCCGAAATTCGCAATCCTGAAACTGGACATATGGTCATCAGTTCCACAGCACCAGCAGGTATAGAGAGATTGAGATTTGAAATTATTGAACGCATTGGAGAAATGCGAGAAACCAATCCGTTGGTCCTACCGGAAAACTGGCATGTCAGGGACGATTCTGTCTAATCAAATCGAGGACAAGCGACCACATCGGACGCAGAAGACTTTGCGTTCCCCCATGGCGGGCTCAAGTCCACTAATGTCGATGGAGGCTCCACATCCGGCGCAAGTGAATCCGCTCATGGCCTCGCCACCTCGATTCAGTTATTGAAAGACACGGGTGTGTTCAGTCCTTGCGTTTGGTTAGACTTGGGAATGCCATGTGGACTCCAGAGAGACATAGCACCACGCCTCCAGCAGTAAGCAATACCTCAATCCAAGTGGCCAAATGGACCGACCATGTTGTTTCAATGGCATTCTCTTGTAGTTGGGTAGAACCTTCGTCACCACCCGTGACAAATCGGAGACTACCCGGCTCTAAACTCAGATGTATAGGCCCTTCATGATCTGGCCCACCTGCCAAAAATTCGTAATCCGAAGCACTGCAATCTGTCAGACCAGATTCACCGGGTGGACAGGTTTCAGCATATTTTGAATCGACGACCCCAATCCAAGAGTCATCATCCAATTCCATCTTTATCTCTAATTTCACATCCAGCATTATGAATGCTGACGGGACATCCAAATCCGCATCTGACATCCCTGTGGGACACCCTTCCTGAGGCGTCGGACAGGGGATGGCGGGAATCTCATCATCAATCGTACCAGATGCGAATCCAAACAAAGAGACTGCGACCAAGAGCATACAAATCAGGCCAGTCGCAAACGGCAGGACTGAGAATACCCTGACCATCACCGACATGCCATCACCTATGCTCCCATCATGAGTTGTAGTGCAAAAGCGCCAATCATAATTGCTGGTGCGACATATAGCAAAATATTCCAGCGCTTCCGTTGTCGTTCTCGACTCTCATACTCATCCCCACATTTCGTTTCTCCACAAATGGGTGGATCGCGATTTAATGAGATTGGGCACTGACAGATCGTACAATGGCGATGCGGTGCGACATAAGCACTTGAACTGGCAGATTTTGGCAAACCCGTTTTCCCGCCCTTGCGCTTTTTTTCGCCTTTCTTGGCCATTTCTGCATTGGCGCGAATTTGGTCTGCAAGTTTTTCCTTATTGGCCATCAATCCACCTCTACCTGTGTTCCAATGAAGGATTTGCCGGCCAATGCATTCGAAATTCTCTCAATTTCGCGCCCATCTAATACTGCCAGTGGCAATTTGTGATCAATCGCAGCTTGTACCCCAATCGGGTCGATGACGCCAGATCCACCAGCCGCCCCATGTACTGGGGGGCCGACAATTTCCTGCAATTCAGAGAGGGTCATAGATTCTATAGATGAGGCATTTGGATTGCCACGGGGGTCCGAATCGTATACGTGGCTGACGTTTGTGGCAATGAGACATCTCGTCGCCCCAGCCTCGATTGCCAAACGAATTGCTACATTGTCAGTAGTGTGTCCCGGTCTAGTTCCACCCATGACAACGACACTATGGTTGTCAAGTCCCCTTGCAGCAGAGGACACGTCGGATGGAATGCCGATACAGACGTCAATTCCAGCACCTTGTAGCACTTGTGCCACGATTGAGGCGTTCAATCTAGTCGCAGCAATTCCAATTTCGTCCAAAGCTGCCACATCATCTACGACTGGTTTGGCCAATTCGATCGCTTCTCGGGCAGGGGCTCCGCCCCCAACCACGATACCAACCGGCGTTTTGCATCTAGAAAGCGTGTCCGCCAAGGCCGAAAGCCAAGCGTGCCGCTCACTTTCTTCGGGCCGGAGTAAACTCCCACCTAAGGCCAATACAACAGGGGCTGCCATTACCCCCTCGTACAACTGGCGATTCATGACACCTTCCCTTCCGAGCGGCTACGCCGCCGGAAGGATTGATGAAGTCCAAGTCACCGGCAGGGTTGAGGAAGCGCAATGTCCGAGGAACTCGAGATGCAACAGCGCCGCCTCAGAGCAAAGAATGCTCTTGACGATTTATCGGGTATGCGAGGCATGGGTACTGAACTTGTAACACTCATTATTCCACCCGATAAGGCAATCCACGATGTGAGGCAACAATTGTCTCAAGAAATCGGTCAGGCGTCGAACATTAAATCCAAGCAAACCAAGAAACACGTGTCGGATGCAATTGAGTCTGCAGCATCTGCAATCAACAATATGAAGGAAACACCTGAAAATGGAATTGCAATCTTTACTGGTCACGTCATCATTGGCAACAACAAAACCCGAATGACCACAATCGTGTTGGATGATCCACCAGAACCGTTCCGTTCATTCCGATACCGTTGTGATAGCACCTTTGAAGTCACACAATTGGAAGACATGCTCATCGACAAAACCTGCTACGGTATTTTCGTCATTGACCGTGGTGAAGCTGCCTATGGTTTGGCGAGTGGAAAATCGGTTCACTGTCAAGAAGAGATGCAATCGAATATCATGGGTAAACACCGACAAGGTGGTCAATCCGCTCAGCGTTTTGAGAGACTGATTGAAGAGCATGCACACAAATTCTTCAAACGAGCAGCAGAGCATGCAAGTGATTACTGGCTTGGGATGATTGAGAATATGGAAGGCATCATTATTGGAGGTCCAGGGGCGACCAAAGATCAGGTTCTGAAAGGAGAATTCTTCCATCACGAAATTGCGAAATTGGTACGCAAACCCACCTTTGATGTAGGTTATTCCAACGAATCAGGATTGCGTGAATTGGTACAACGTGCCGGAGGTTTGATGCACGAAATCGAGTTGGATGCTGAACGACAATTGGTGGACCAATTTTTGGCTGAAATCATGAAGCAGCACCCCAAGGCAACCTACGGTGAGATGATGATTCGAAGTGCCTTAGAACAAGGGGCGGTCGACACACTGCTTTTGTCAGAAGGATTGAGAAAAATACGCCAAGGTTACACTTGTCGACAATGTCAGCACGCATGGCAAATTACAACAGAAAGGATGGTTGAAATCCCTCCTTGCCCATCTTGTAATGCAGCCTCTGACCAAGTCCGCGAAGATTCTGACAACACAATTTCTCTGATGGATGAGTTGACAATTCTTGCCGGCCATTCTTCCAGTAGGGTCAAACTGATTTCCATGGATACCGAAGAAGGGGCGACTCTGATGGAGGCATTCGCGGGCTTGGGCGCTTTACTGCGCTATCCTTGGAGTTGATTTGATGCGAGCAATGATTGACGCAGTCCTGCCATCGTTGGAGAACGCGATGCAAACAGTAGGGATCCAGGGTGACTTTTGGCGCAATATGTTGGGTCGTTCCAAAGAAGCCAGCCAAGGTGACCTCGCTTTGCCTTGTTTTCCATTTGCAAAGCAGTTAGGTTGCTCACCTGATGAGGCTGCACAGAAAATTGCCAATGCTTTGGAACTTGAAATTGGGGATGCCGTGGCAGTGGGTCCTTATGTCAATATCAGAGCATCTCTACCTTGGCTCTCGGCTCAAATCAACCAGAAATTATCTCCAAAAGGTTCCATTCTGATTGAACACACTTCAGCTAACCCAAATGGGCCTTTCCATGTTGGTCGGGCCAGAAATGCAGTGTTGGGCGATACATTCGTGCGCATGCACAGGGCTGCAGGGTACGACGTAACCGCAGAGTACTATGTTGATGACATGGGGAAACAGGTCGGCATCCTTTGCTGGGCGCTAGAGAACCTCGACGAGGAACGCGTTCAGGCATTGCTTGAGGAGGGTGAAATTTCGTCCGAGCCATCTCCGCATTCGGGCAAGCAAGATCATGCCCGCGTGCTATGGTATCAAGCTGCGAACTTGCTCAAGGCCCAGGATGCTTCTGTCGACGCTGGAGTCACAGAATTGGTCCAATTGAGTGAAGAGGCCGATGCTGATGTTCTGAATCGGTTCGAATCAGCCTACCAACCGGTATTGGATGGTATGCTCGACACCTTGGGTCGAATGGGCATCCACTTTGATTCATTCACCAAGGAATCTCGCTTCATTGTCGATGGCAGTGTCGAGACTGTGATGGAACAATTGCAGTCCTCAGAGTTGCACGGAGTGGCCGACAATGGCGCTCACTACCTTGAATTGGAAAGCAAGGGTGTCAAAGGGAAATCGACAAAATTCTTCTATCGTCGAGGTGACGGAAGTAGTCTGTATGCGACTCGTGATTTGGCTTATCACCAGTACAAATGGACACAATCTGATCGATTGTTGAACATCCTTGGTGAAGATCACAAGTTACAGTCTAAGCAAGTGGGAATTGCATTGGATGAATTGAACATCCAAACCCCAGAAGTCGTATTCTACGCATTCACCAAACTGGCGGATGGTAAGATGAGTACTCGGAGAGGAAATGTGGTCTATATGGATGACCTGCTCGATGAGGCCCAAGCCCGTGCATTGGAGACTGTACGTGAAAGTAAACCCGATTTACCGAAAGAGAAATTGGTGGAAATCGCAGAAGCAGTTGGTATCAGCGCCACCCGATTCAATATCGCGAGAATCTCACCAGAGAAGGGAATCACATTCCGTTGGTCAGATGCCTTGAGTCTAGAAGCCGATAGTGCTCCGTTCATCATGTACAGTTATGCACGTGCCTGCTCGATTCAAAGAAAGGCTGGCGAAGTGGATCCAACATTCAAACTCAATCCTGATTCATTAGAGGGCTCTGCTGCGGACTTGATTCGCCGTTTGGCCTACATGAATGATGAATTACAGTCAGCGATCAATTCCCGTGCTCCACACAATTTCTGCGCATGGTTGAGTGCTTTGGCAGTCGATTACAATCGGTTCTATCGAGACAATTACGTGATAGATGATGACGGCGTCAACGCTCAGAACCTGTACATCAGCGAATTGGCGCGAGAGCATCTGCGCCGCGGGTGTGAAGCGGTCGGAATTATCCCCATCGAAAAAATGTAATTTGTTTCTTTATACATAGGGTAAGTTTTTGGGAATGCTGAACAACGGATTCCCGATGGCACTGGAAGGAATGGGTCCCATTCTGCCCTACTACTGGAACAAAATTATGCAAATCAATTTCCAGACAGGAGATACCTTGGGATTGACTTACATTATTTGCATCCTCTCGATTTTGACGCTGATTGTCCTCTGTTTTTTGGCGGCGCTGATTCTCAAAGCACGAAGCCATGCACCGGAAAATCGCTTCATGGCGATTCTTCTGCTCGCCGAAGGATACAGGGTGATGGCCTCTTGGTACAACGCTTACCCCTTCAGTGCTGACATGTTACCGGTGATGGAGTACTATCGTGTTGGATGGTATTTCTGCTCTCTGTTATGTCTTTTCATGTATCTGTCAACGGTTTCGTTCTATCCCACCAAGCGGTTGGATTTCATGGCCAAAGACAAGATTCGAAACAATCTGTGGTGGGCCCTCCCAGTGCTTACAGCCGTCATCATTGCGGCTTTGATTTCTTCAAGTGGAGGGGTTGTCCAGGCCTTTGGAGGAAATTACCACATTGAATGCAAATCCGTTGAGGAAGGTGTAGTACTTACTGCGACCGACGGTTCACCACCAATCGAAGCAGGTTGTATCGACACAGAGGAAACATTCCCCTATTCCTGGTTTGTTCCCGGCAGTTCCCCAGCGGGCAAATTATTGCTGCTAGCTCCTCCTCTTTCGGCAATACTTGCTGCTTTCCTAATGCGTGGTGCTTGGCATCGGTTTGAGGAAGAAGATGGGATGGGATCCCAAGCCAATGAAGCTCGTTCATTGTTCATTGGATTCGCTGGAAAAGCGACAATCAAGGGCATCATGGTCATGTCAATCGTTTACTTGACCGCACGATTTGGCGATTTCAATTTGGCGGACTTGGCTTCGATTGATGGTGATCTCTTACCGATCTATCTGTATTGTCTCTACGGATTTATGTTCAGCATTTTGCTCACCGGTATGTTTGAAGGTTTCATGTTCAGTTATGCGATTCTCAAGAATGACATCCTCGGCATCGATGAGCAACTGCGACGCAGCATGTCATGGGGTGTTTTCGTATTCACTGGGGCCGTGGCGATTCTCATCGTTGCTGAGTTATTGGAGGGCGTCATCCCATACGGTGGAGTTGCGAGTGCACTGGTCGTCGGTGTCCCTCTTACCGTGATGCGCAAACCAATTTACAATACGATCAACATCATCGTGATTATCTTGATGCCAGAAGCATTTACCAAAGAAGAGCAGAGTTACATCGAGGCCTACTCAATGGTTATGGATGATGGTATCCTTACCGAAAATGAGCGCAAATTGTTGACACTTCAAGCCAAGAATCTCGGGTTGGATGAAAGTCGAGTCGAATACCTTGAAACATGGTATGCGGAATCATTGGGCTCATCCGGTGAAGAGGAATGATTACTCTTCTTCGAGAATCTCTTCAACAACCTCTCCTGCACCAAACATCGAAGCGATAAGTGCAGAGATCCAACTCATTTTATCACTCTGTGATGTCTTCCGCCATCGAGTCAAATTTCTTCTGTTGGATGTTTCTTCGCTCACGGTCTTTTTCTCCAAGCCACGCCTCTCTTGAGGACATGCGATTGGTCATTCCAGCAGAATTTGATTGCCCTCGCATCGCAACCAATCCCTTGTACGCATGTTGATAATCTTCAGCCCGTTTATTCCAATTCGCTGCCGGCCATCCGCAATCCCATCGACTGGGATCGTAGGCATTTTGTTCAATCCAAGCACCACATCTTGGGTAATAGCAACGTGCCCTTTCCTCATCACCTTCCACCCAGAATGTCAATTCATCACATACGGGACAGTTGTTGCGATCAAAGGCGGAAAGTACGAACGATCCTTCTTCACCCACAAAGTCAATTTCCCATACTGTGATGTTCCCATGTACAACATCCGTGGCTCCCGCTTTGCCGAGAAACGCTCGCATTACATCCCACGCGTCTTGTTCTTTGGAGAATACTCCAAGCTGGGTTTTTTCCCCGCCCGGAGTGGCCACGGTCGGCACGTAGACCTGCTTCAATGACTCCTCCATAACACTCGTCTTGTTTGAGGGCGAATGAAGGCATCGCTAATTTTTCAAGACAAAAGGACTTCTTCAATTCGTTCTTTGGTCGCCGCGCGAACTACATTTTCCAATTTACCATGGGAAAAGATTCCAGCAAATGGCATCACATCTACCGATGCCGCAAAGATTGGGAATCGCTCAAACAATTCGCTACCCGCTTGCTTTTCAATCCAAAGGGTAGGGGCGCTGAGGGGTTGCGCACCGAGTATAGCTTGAAGCTCTACACAATGTAGGCAATCTTCCGTATGGATGATGAGGATACCCAACTCGGAACCCACAATCTCCTTCCACCCCATGTCAAAGGGCAAGGGGCGCATGTTCTTAGCGTGGTCGCCATCCGCGACCCTCATGGTTAACGTCGGTGACAAGGCCCCTGATTTTACATTGAAAGCGCATGACAAGAGCGAGGTCACGTTGTCCTCATTTTCTGGGAGTAGGGTGATTTTGTCATTTTATCCTGCTGCATTTACGGGTGTTTGTCAAAACCAAGCATGCACCATTAGTGATTCCTTGTCCAATGTTGAATGTGTAGTGTTGGGAATTTCTGTCGATTCTCCGTTTGCAAACAATGCGTTTAGAGAAACAAATGGGATTGGATATCCACTACTGTCAGATGTACACCGAGAGGTCATTACTGCATATGGTGTCACTTTCGAAAACTTCGCAATCGATGGATACACGGTCGCCCAACGCTCCGTATTTGTTGTCGAAGAAGATGGAACAATTGGATACGCATGGTATGCTGAGAATCCAGGAATCGAGCCAGATTATGATGCACTCTTTGCACACATCGGCGCTTGATTAGAAGGTTCGTCCTTCAGGCCAAGTTCGCTCAACTACGGCCAGACCACTATTGTGCGGCATTGGGGCTTGGGGTTTTTCCATTCTGATTTTGACAGCAGCCACGTTCAGGTGTCCGGATACAATCTCGATGATTTTATCACACAAAGTTTCCATCATGAACGTAGATTCACCTCGCGCAATAACATCATGCACAGTTCTTTGGAGGAAGGCATAATCGACACTTGTTTCGATTTCATCATCTTTGGCGGCTTCTTTCAGTAGTACCCAAATGCTGACCAAAAAGGGTTGGTCCTTTTCTCGCTCAAAATCAAAGACACCATGCTTACCCTTGAGTTTGAACCCCTCAATCGCAACGATGGTACTCATCAAATCCCCTCAATCCTCTCGTTCATGCACCCAGATTAGGTGATAACCAAATTCAGTTTTGACAAACCGATCCACTTCTTGTATAGGTTGTTCAAAACAAGCCGCACTGAATTCGCGAACCATTTGTCTCTCATCGAACCAGCCAAGGTCACCCCCTCGTTGTCCACTCGGACACTTACTGTGTTTCTTGGCCAATTTTTGGAAAATTTTGAGGGGCTTTCTTGCATCTTGAATCTCTGATAGTAGTCGTACCGCATCCGACTTTTGTCGAAGTAAGATGTGACTTGCATGTGCTCTTCTAGCCATACAATCATCCCCAAGACAACCAAGCGGCATATGAGCCGTAAATGATTCCACTGACTGCAAGCGATTCCTCATTGAACCGATCCATTGTATCCTTGTAGGTGTGATATTCCCACGAACCCGAACCGTAGCAGACCACTGCTCGGCCCCGCTCATCTCCATCCTCTTGTTGGATGTCGTAAACAAATGGACCGTGATCGGAATTGTAGGGCATACCATCACTGGATCCTTTTTCTCCATCTAGTGTATCGGTATGAATTTCGTATTTGCTGGCCAAACCCATCGGATTTTCTTGCTCAAATTTGTCCACGATTTGGTTGATGTACTTCATGTCGCGAGCATCGTTACCAAACATCCACAAACCATTGCCACGGTTTTCCAAATCGATATCGACGTGGTTCATGTCAAGGTTGATGTAAATTCTGAGATTTTCTTGTAGCTGTCCTAGATAAGCGGCAACGAAGGCTTTCGAGCCATGCAAACCCTCTTCCTCGCCACCCCAAGTGCAGAACTTTAGCGTGTAATGCGGCTCACCTTTGGTTTCAGCCATGTTGGCAAATTGGCGTGCCAATTCTAGAACAGTGGCTGTACCGGAAGTATCGTCAACCGCTCCCGGCCCATTGTAAACGGTATCATGATGTCCGCCGAAAATGATCAATTCATCCGTCTTACCGGGTAAAATGCCACAAGGGGCTTTGACATCACGCTCTCCTTGGTTGTCAACTTGGATATTCATTGCGATTCTCCCCTCTCCATTGACGACTTGGTCACGAATGAGTTCACCCACTTCATTGTCAACCATCATGAATGGAATCCCTGGTGGAAGGCTTTCGAACTGGCTGGTATCGACCGACTTGAAGTAGGGTACACAACGTCCATTTTCGCCGGGAAGTTTGCAATTGTTTGGTGGATTTTCTCCACCGCTAGAATCCCAAGTAACGAGGATTAAGCCGTACAAATCGTTCTGTTGGGCTTTGAGGAATAGTTGGGTATTGCTAGACACTCCACCTTGTCCAAAGACGAGACCGATACTCGCAGACGCATTTTCCCATGCGCCATCATCACTGGCATTGCCCAAATCAGCGACAGGAATGTTATCTTGGAATTGGTAGTCCGCAGAGCCAGAATATCCCTGCAGAACAAATTGTTCACGATGAACGATATCGATTTCTTGCCGATTTGCATCTGCA
>DAVT01000119.1 GCA_002505685.1 Euryarchaeota archaeon UBA501
GATTGTTGACAACAATCCAATGGCGACCATGCGCCTAACTCAAGTTTTCACTCAAAAAGGTTGGAAAATAGAGGTCTGCGAAGATGGAGACCTTGCCGTGGACACCTATGTTCAGTTGGCACCCGACATGGTTCTCCTCGCTCTTGATATTCCAACCATGGATGGCCACACAGCAGCTCTAGAGATGCGCGAGTCAGATCCAGATGCACGAATTGTATTCATGGCACCTAGACACCAACGCCAATTGGCCGCGGACGCATCCCATTCAGCAGGCGCAGTCGCTTGGTTGGAAAAGCCGGTGACAAAAGGAATCATCGACGATAATTGGGACATGATTATGGGCACCATACCAGACGCTCCAGGGTTGGAAGACTTGGATCAATTATACCCCGAAGACGTCGATGAAATGCGTGCTAAGCGAGACGATGAAGATGTAATCGAAGTCACTGCCGCCATGCCATTACCAGCCCCACTCCCAATCGTAGAGCCCGAACCACTTCCTAAGAAAAAGCGAGGGAAACTAAAATTCCTCATTCTATTGATATTGTTGGGTGCTATCGGTGGCGCTGCTTACTATTTCTTGATGTGAAATATGGCTCACTGGTTGTGTTTCAACCACAGTTGCTGGAACAAAGGGAACAACCACACTTCCTTGGGGCGCATCGAGGACTTTCTCAATCCGCGTATCCGCACTATCAAGTAATGAAACATCTCTCTCCTCAATTCGCCTATCCAACGTAGCGTAAGAGCGCCACTGCCACCACGCAATTACCCCAATCAATCCTGTGAAAAATAGTGCAACAATCAGCCCCACAACGGAGACCATCAAACCCCACTCCGTTCTAGAAGTGCTTTCCAAGAAATATCCGCATAGGCCTTTGCCGCATCACCGGGGCTTTCAGATTTGTAAATCCCCGAACCAACAATAATCCCATCACTACCTGCGAGAATCGCTTGAGCAGGGTCACCATAACGCTGCCCCATTTCACCATCTCCAACGACCAAGTTGACACCAGGCGTCCAGATGAGTTTCTTATCTCCAACAAGTGCTCGTAATTGAGCCAACTCGGTGGCACGACTGCCATTGCCAATGAACCCAAATACACCCGTATTGGAAATCCCAGCCGACACCATTGCATCCGTATATCCTTGCAATCCGAGAAGATTGCCACGACTCGACATTTGAGCGAGTAGCAGCACCCCCCCATCTCTGCCTACATCATCCCATCCTGCGCACAAACCATCGACAATATCGGGGCCTGAGATACCATGCGCAGTGACAACATTTGCCCACGAACGAATATCGTAAACACCAGCCATTTGACCCCTTGAGATTGGCCCAATATCTGCAAATTTCCGATCTTCAAAGATAATCAAATCATGCGATTCCGCCTGCTCACAGAGTGCACCCCAACCCTCAGCGGTCCAATCATCAACCAAGTCGACATGAGTCTTTAGAGCAGCAATGTGGGGGCCTACAGAATCAATGAGATTTGCCAAACCTTCCATGGTACGCAAATCCGCAGCCAAAATCACGAGCGTTTGCTTTCGACATGCTACATCCATATAGCGTCGAACCATTGGATTGTCACACGTATCCCAGCGTGCACCCCAGACTTCGGCGGCTTCCATCAACCTCTCCGGTTGGGCACCCATTCCTCAATCCTTCGCCTAAGACAATTCAGCGCCAACCCGCTTCAATCGCTGATTTGACACCATCTACAACCGAATCCTCAACAGGCATCCATTCCATACCCAGGTCCTCGACTGCGGGCCGAACATCATAGCTGCATGTAGTTCCAATATTCTTCTTCACCCACGCAAACGACAACTGAGGGTGGAACACAGATAGAACATATGTAAGGGATTTCGGTAATACGATTTTCGCCCACTTCCGTTCAGACATCTGTTTACGCAGTAGTTTGGCGATTTCCGGCATCCATAACGAGTCATTGTAAACGATGTAGCGCCCCCCGTCCGGGCCCTTGGTCAGCGCCTTCACATGCGCTTTGGCAACATCTCGAACATCGACGATATTCACATGCATCTTGACCAAGAAGGGGTATTTTCGCTTGAGTAAATGATCTAGAATAGTCATCGAACCTTCGAGATGCCTCTCCGACATCACAGGCCCAAATACAACACATGGGTTGATGGAAACATATCGTGGCTTATCACCTTCAGACTTTGAGGCCACCCAACCTCTAGCGAGCATTTCTGCACCCGCCTTCGCAAACCCATAGGCGTTTGAATTGACAGAAGCATCATCACACCAATCTTCGTAATTGAAAATTCGACCACTCTTGAAGTGCGTTCTCCTCACTGCCGCCACAGAAGACGTGTGCACAATCCGGTTTACACCCCCAACAGCATCGATTGCATCCACAAGATTTTGAGTCCCTAGGATGGACGGGTCCACAACCTGTGTTTGAGCATCATCGACTCCCACATACAGAGCTGCCGCGCAATGAATAACATCCCCACAACCCTTCACAGCCGAGACGACAGATTCGGGCTGCAGCAAATCCATTTGTACGATTTCTAAACGTTCAGCCCCAGGCAAATCTTTGAGAAAATCAGCATTGGTTGGGTTGCGAACAGTCCCCCGTACAGAGAACCCCTGTTCGAGCAACTCACGAACTACATGTGAACCGATGAAACCCGCTGCTCCGGTGACCAGTACAGTGCCTGACATAGAAGGACGTCAAACCACCACATCATCAATCAATCGTTACCACTCGCTCTTCACGCATTGCAACATCCGCCGCGTAAGCGATGAGGTGACTATTGATTGAATCGGACAACGAAGTGGTCGAAATAGACCCCCCCTCACCACGAACTACACTGAGGAAATCAGCGACCAATCGTAAGTCCCCTCCGCCATGATGATCATCCTTCAAGTTCACATTAATCTCCTCAACCAATGCTTCAGTACCTTTGGTCGCACCCGGTTTAGAGACAACAAAAGTCCCCTCAATCATATCACCATAAATTTCTCCTTTTGTACCGGTAATCTGAATTCGCCGCACCCCCTTCGCGGAATTCGTGACCATATCATGAGTGGCAACACAACCATCTTCAAATTCGACAATGACCGATTGCCGATCCACAACATCATTGTCACAATGCCATACACATCGCCCATATTCAGATGTAGATACATGCCCAATCTTCTCTTCAACGCCGACGACCCCTCCAGATTCATACGCAGATTCCCCCGCCAGCGCGTAGAATGGCCACCACTCATTGTCAACATGATGCCGCAAGGCAGAGTATTCACAACCCCTCTCTAATTCACAATCAATGCAAACTTTCGATGCATCCACTGGAGCATTTTCGGTGGTGAAGAAATGTCGGCCCCCAAATGACGCAACCTTCCTGGGCCGTATGCCCGACTTCATCCAACAGAGTAGATCCAAATCGTGACAACATTTTGCCAATAACATCGGATTCACATCACGACGATTCCATTTTCCACGGATGAAAGCGACCGCCATGTGGTGATACGACACATTTTCAGTGCTATGAATATGTAAAATGTCACCAATATCACCACGCGCAACTCTCTCTTTGATAGCAACGTAGAATGGTGCATATCTCAACACGTGACAAATCACCACCTTTTGACCAGTAGTCTCAACCACTTCTTCCAGCATCCTCAACTCATCTTGGCTCGGCGCAATCGGCTTCTCTAATAGAACATCATAGCCCGCATTGAGTAGGGGAATGGTGGTCTCAATGTGGATTTCATCCATAGTCCCGTTGATGGCAACATCCGCTAACTTACCCGCTGCTGCCAACGTTTCGGCACTATCAAAACAACAACCCTCTTCCACTCCAAACCGTTTCGCATAGCGCTCTCTACGAACTGGATCGGGCTCAGCGACCGCAACGATACGCAACTCATCCGGGTGCGCATCCACGTAACTGGCATACCCCACACTGCGGTGACCCAGTCCGACTAGAACAGCAGTAATCACAACAAACCCATGTTCGGCACCCACACATTACCTTTCACATCCGCGTATGTTGGGATAGACAAAACCCACACCTCAGGTGACGCAGATGCGCAACCGTCAAAGGTGGCGGGTTGAAGCAACAACCGATGAAGAAGTGGTTCATGCGCCAGTATTGGCGTTTACAACAATCGCAAACGCTCATCTCAATGGCATTTTGGTGTACGACACTGACCCTACTTATCTGGCCCTATGTCAGTTGGAGATTTGTTGCTGAAAAAGAAACACTCGGCATTCCCATGACTTACTGGGGACTTGTATCGATTGCAGTAGGCGTCCTTATCTCCGTCCTCGCCATCGGTTACATCTACGATCAATTCCTCGCCCTTTGGAAGGAACAACGCACAGTGGATACCGAGCGTAACCCCTTCGGCACATACGCATTGATTCCAGCCAATGTGGTCATTGTTGGTCTGTTGAATCGACTACTTCGCGATAGAGCAGATGGGGACAAATCAGTGACCGAAACATGTGATTGGATCGACGAATGGCTTGCATGGTGCGGCTCCCAAGAGATATGGGCACGCAGTCAAAAGTTCTGGGATGCAGAACTTTCTTCCAAAGTTCCCGACCTTTTCTTCCTCCCCGACGACGCAGTCGAAAAGGCTCGCACCGTGGAATTGGACGATTGAATACGCCCGACCCACAAACGTCATGACCACCGGACACTGACCCGTGCTTGGGTGACACGTTGAGCAAACACCACATTTTGTTCATCCCTTCATGGTACCCAAGTACCGACGCCCCACTCCTTGGCACATTCTTCCAAGAGCAGGCAGAGATGTTTGCAGAAGAGGGGTACAAGGTGGGTGTACTTCACGCAAGGTTCCATGACCTTCCATCATCCACTTGGTTGAAAGGTCCCACGGACAAAATCACCATCACCGAAGAAAATAACCTCACAGTGGTGCGTGCACGAATCCGTTTGTTCCAACCGGGGCCACTCCATCGAATCCCTCCAATTTATCGTTCATCCGTCCGTTCTAGAGAACGCCTCGCCTTGAAAATGTACGATGCTTACAAGCAACAAAACGGGGCCCCCGACATCATCCATGCCAAGTGCACGATGTGGGGCGCCATCCTAGCCCGAGCGATATCCAACCGCGAAAACATCCCTTACGTAGTCACCGCAGGTGCCAGCGTATTCGCCCGAGGCATCGTGGGTCCGCGTGAACAAAGAACTGCAAAACAGGCTCTTGAATCTGCAAACCAATTACTCTCAGTCAGCTCAACACTTGCCGATGATTTGGAAAGAATTCTAGACATTCCAGCATCCAATTTCACCACAGTGCCAAACATGATCGATTTGCAAAATTTTCCATTCACGGAATCACCGACAAATGACAAATTCACATTTGGCTATTTGGCAAACCTTGTCGCAGACAAGGGCCACGAAACCCTTCTCCACGCCTTGGTCAACGTACCCAATTGCAACCTCATGATTGGAGGCGACGGCCCACTAAGGGCACAATTGGAAAGATTGTGTAAGGAGTTGAATCTAAGCGACCGCGTAACATTCACCGGCGCCCTACCACGTGGAGAAGCGCACACTTTCTTCGGAAAAATCGACGCATTTGTGCACCCTAGTCGCTACGAAACATTCGGCATAGTCCTCCTTGAATCATTGGCGACTGGAAGGCCTGTTGTGGCCACACGTTGCGGGGGACCAAATGACATAGTTCGTGAAGAGGATGGCATATTGGTTGCCGTAGACGACGCTGAAGATTTGGCGAGAGGTATGCAACAACTTATGCAAAAAGAATGGGATTCTACTGAGATGCGTAATGGAGTTGAACAACGGTATACGAAGGACACCATTCGCAAACAACTGCTTGAGATTTACAAAACCCACCTCTAACCATTCAGGTGAGCACGGCCACATTGAATCCCTTTCCGGGTGTGTGCTTTACCGCTTCAGTCCCCAGGTCAACATCCGCCGTCGCACAAACCAACAAGTTGCCCCCAAATCCAGCGCCTAGAACCTTTACACCCAATACTCCTTTCTTCGCTCGGATTTCTGCTGCAATACGTTCCATCTCGGGGGTGTGCGTACCTAGAAGATCACGCGTATCATTCCACGAACTGTGCAAAATATCGCCAATCTCGTCCATAAATTTAGGACCATTTGAAGGACTAGAAGCACGCTGGATTACATCTTCGAAACGCTGCACTCTAGCATATTCATTCATCACAAACCGAAAGCGGTCCCGAACACGAACACACCCATATCTTGCATCCTCAACCGTTTCGGGTAATTGGGATTCAATCAATTTTGCATCATTATGCAAATCGTGACCAATTTCATCCAAATAACGTGGAATGATTTCCTGTTGCACAAATACCAACTCATTGAAAGCGTCACGGACCGCACCACCCTTTTCGGCAGGATGTGTGAATACTGTGTACCACTTACAGCCCCCACCTCTTTCAGAAGAAGGCATAACATCCACAGTATTCCATGGCCGATATTCAATCTTCAACATATTTCCATTCTCCGCACAAATCATGGTCGTGTGGTCCATATTTCCACCCCGGGTTCCCACAAACCATTCCGCTTCCCCCGCAGCCACTGCGATTTCATTGGCGGTCCAATCTAACCCGTTTACCAATGACGTTACAATCATCCCACACACGGTCAGAGCGGACGATGAGGACGCCCCCGATGCCGATGGAATATCAGAATCTATGAGCATCTCAAATCCCCTATCGATTTGCATCGTATCTGGCTCATTCACAAGGTACGCAACTGCACCTTTGACATAATTTGACCAATGTGATTCAGGAGGCCCCCGCGAATCCAATTCGTCAAGCCAACCCCTACCCATATTCAAAGATCGAATATCGAAGGAATAGCAACTATCTTCTTGCAGATTCGGGAGGGTTGTCTCAAGTTTGACAAAACCATCGACCCTTGGCCGAATCAGAGCCCTCATCCGCTGCTCTGCCGAAGCAAAGGTGATTGAATGGGAATTCAGGTATGGAACGTAATCAGAATGTTCCCCTAACACGCAGATTCTAGCGCCAACATCCACCTCAATTCTTGGGGCCTCCCCAAAAACCGACTTGAAGTATTCACGCATGATTATCGGGATACAGACGCATTACATCAATTTGAAGCGTCCCTCCTCTTCCGCCGCCCTATGGGGCGGCGCACAAACGCGAGTGCAATCATCATCATTTTGCTGCTGACCCCCTTGTCCGGTTGTTTTGGTTCAGATGACATATCATCAAATGAAGTCGACGAACATTATCCTAGTATCTGGGATCGCCACACCCTCGAATGGAACACCAGTCACACCCATACTTTCGTCCTTGAACCAGGGCCTTATACCCCACTTGATGTCCAAGAGGCATACATCGAAGTAGACACCACCGGGGTCTGGGAGGGGGGCCCTAATTCAGCAACAGTTCATCTATCCTACTGGCTACCATCAAATACACAAGATGGAGAAAAAGTTCCTGTAATCGCAGTCGTGAGTCCATATTTCTCATACGGCCAACCTGGCGACGAATCATCACCAACCAACATAGTAGGAGGGGGCCGCGGTGAATTCATCTATGACAATTTCATTCCTCACGGATATGCATTCGCCCAGGTTGCAGTATTCGCAACCGAAGAAAGCACAGGCTGTTTTGACTATCGAGGAGATGGGGAGGGCCTTAGCATTCACACAGCCGTAGAGTGGCTGGGCCAACAAAACTGGAGCAATGGTAACGTCGGCATATACGGCAAATCCTACGAGGGCGCTACAGCCTGGGAGGCAGCAGCACAGGGGAGCACCCATCTCAAAACCATCGTCCCCATTTCAGGGACTACTGCTCTTGGCCCCCTTCTATACAAGAATGGAAGTGCTGAGGCCAGAAGCCAAGTGATGCATTCGAATTATGGAGGCAGCATCCTCGACTATGATGCTGATGATTTGGACAATTTATGCGGAGATGTTTTCGAAGGTTTCTTGGCAGGACCGACTCGCTACGGTTTAGGGGAACTTGATCCATACATGGACAACTATTACGACGAACGCAGCCATATTGACAAGGCTCTCGGCACATACAATGGCAGCATCTACTGGGTACAGGG
>DAVT01000078.1:0-421 GCA_002505685.1 Euryarchaeota archaeon UBA501
AGCCAGAACCTGAGCCCGAGCCAGAACCTGAGCCAGAACCAGAACCAGAACCAGAACCAGAACCCGAGCCAGAACCAGAACCCGAGCCAGAACCTGAAATCAGTATTGCCTCAGCATTCGATGTGCCCCTCTCAGATCAAGAAGTTCGAGAGGCCTTTGATGAAATGGATTCCAACAAGGACGGCGTCATTTCAGAGGAAGAATTCCGCACCTCACCTTTGGTTGCCAAGTTACCTGAAGTGGTACAAAAGGAGATGTTTGAACGAATTGATTTGAACAAAGATGAAGTAATCCAGTATGAGGAATTCAGTGTGGCAGCTGAGGAGAAATCCAATGCTCCTTTCCTCGCACCAAAGAGGGCGCCGGTCGCTCAACCCGTTCGGAGTCCGGTCCAGTCCACCCCAATTGCTGCACCAGCACC
>DAVT01000078.1:768-3678 GCA_002505685.1 Euryarchaeota archaeon UBA501
GTTCACAGTCCTGCACCCCAACCGGCAACCGGCGGTCGTCATCGAGTTGGAGTACCAGGCGTCCATCATGTACTACAAACAGGGATTTATTGCGGCAGTTGCAACATTGGTGTAGAGCATCACTGGCGCAATTGCCCAATTTGTGGGGCCCGTCTCTGATTAGATTTTGATGTCACCATCATCTAGCAATTCAACATCGCCGATTTGAACGGTTGGATTCTTGATGACCCCGGTCACGTGGATACCACATGATGCGTTTCCACCCAAACTGGTGTTGTCGCCAAACGCGAAATAACAAGTGCCCTGCACCTTTTCATCCTCGAGCACATTTCCAACCAGACGAGCACGTGGGTTCATTCCGAATCCGAATTCAGCAACCGTCCAAACATTTGCTTGCTGATTGGGCTTGAGTTTGCGACTGGCTTCAACAAACATCGCTTTGACATCATCACTTCCTTCTCCGGTGACTTTCGTGACCATCCCCGCTTCGATTTTGAAAGTCAATGGCTCATCTACGACTGCAGCATCCCATGCCCCATCGATGACAATTTTTCCATCCATGGTCCCTTCCTTTGGCATGGCTAGGATTTTCCCAGCAGGCAGGTTGGTCACCTGTCCAGGTCGATTGCAAATTCCATTGTCTCCAAGTTCCCAACGACCTCCAATCTCAAATTTGACTGAGGTGCCATTTTCGGTTTGAACCTCGACCTTTCGTTGACGTTTGAGCGACTTACCCAACTGTGCGATGGCGGATTGCATGGCATTGAAATCCGTGGTCATTCCACCTTCTGTGAACATCTTCATGGTAATTCCCGGCATGGTCGCAATTCTAGTGCCTTCTCTGCAAGCTTGCATCCTTGCGCGAGTGTGTGTGAGTGAGTAACGTGTTGGTGCCAAGACCACATCTTGTTTGCGCATGAGGTCGGCCACTGGTGCCGGAGGTTCGTCACCGTGACGATGTGTGCTGGGCATCATCACCAATAGTACACGGTCAGAGATTCTCGCAGCAGCCTCATACAAGGCCTGCCCAATGGTGGTGGTATGAGGGTCGGTGACAATGAGCACGTTCTCCTTCCGTTGTATTTGCATGCATTCTTTGCAAACAGTGTCGGCTGCTCGAGACAACGCCTCTTCGACAGATGAGTCAATCTCACCATCGTTTTCTTCGATGGGATCTTTATCGTCTTGTCCTTTCTTTGGCATATCCCCCACCGTGCCGTCCTTGGTATCGGACTCGGGACACTGGCCTTAATCCTGTGTTCACTCACTCCACACACAATCGACCGTGGGCACTATATGCAACCCGTATTCTTTGAACCCCATGAAGAGTGGTGCTCGCGTATCCATTGTACTGGTCGTTTTGCTTTTGTTGCCGGGATGTTTGAGTGCCTTGGTCGACAATGTCGATGATGTCGTCATCGAAATGTCACCTGAAGGAGACTGGCCTCAACTGAACCTTGGGGAGCGAACGCGAAGCACGCCCACATTGGAAACATACGATGATTGCAACATCCTCTTGGAGAACCTCAAAGATGCACTCTGGGAACAAACTCTGGTTGAAATTGATCAGAATGCCTACTGGAATTGGGCTGAACCCATGATGCGCGGAGGGATGTTGATGTTTGATGATGTGGCATTGGAAATGGATGGCGCGATGCCCGAAGCATCTGCTGATGTAGGAAATGCGGGAGGTACGGCACCATCTAGTACAGGAGTTGATGAAGATAGAACGGGTACATTTTCAGAAACTAACAATCAGGAATCAGGGGTTGATGAAGCCGACTTCCTCAAGTTTGATGGCCACCATTTCTACATGATTAACAACAACCACTTGGTCATTGTCGGTGTACCCGAGCATGGGAACCTCACCCTTGTGGCTGACATGGAATTGGAAGGTCGACCTTTGCAGATGATGATGCAGGAAGAACACCTGGTCATCATTTCATCAATCAACAGTTGGAACATTCCTCAAAACGACCCACTTCGCTCCATCATGCAAACTTCGGATGGCAATTGGCGCTCCTCAAATCTGGTCAAATATAGCGTCATCGACATTAGCAACAAAAGTGACCCCACCGTCGGTCGAGAGCTCTTCATCGAAGGTAGTCATGAGACGGCCAGAATGGTCAATGGAACCGTACGCAGTGTTTCGCACATGTGGTCTTACATCCCTGGGCTGCAAACATATCCTTCACTTCCTACCGATTACTGGAACACGGAATCTTGGGAAGATCGGATGGATCTTTGGAACGTATCTGTAGATTCTTTGATCGAAACCAATCAAGTTGTGATCGAGTCATTGACAATGGCCGATTTCGCCCCACAGATGCATGAGAGGAACGCAGATGGGACCATCACCACCCTACCGTCAAGCAGCAGTGGAGATTGTAGCGAATTCAGTGGTTCAGCCGATGGGGTCGGTCGCGGATTCACCTCCATCATGACCGTCGACCTCATCAGCGAAAATTACAGCAGCGAAGTGGACCACATCGCCTCATCTTGGGTCGAGGTATATTCGAGTGGCGACATGATGGTGCTTGCAGAGCCAGCCAACGACTGGTGGTGGTTCTGGCGCAACAACGACTACGAAGATGCCACCAATATCCACGCCTTCGACATCAGTGTAGAAGGCGAGACAACTTACATCGGCAGTGGTCGCGTTACAGGTTCCGTGCAAGACCAATTCTCCTTGTCAGAATACAATGGTGATATCCGCGTAGCCAGCACAACCGATTCATGGGGGCGCTGGTGGCTGACCGAAGACGGTGAATGGGAGGTCATCGAACCAACCAATCAAGTGACAGTTCTACGCTCAGATGGCGCGGGCAACCTCGATGAAATCGGTCATGTTGGCGATATTGCTGAAGGCGAGCGCATCTGGAGCGCGCGTTTTGTTGGTGATCTCGGCTA
>DAVT01000097.1 GCA_002505685.1 Euryarchaeota archaeon UBA501
GCGATTCGAATCGGACCCGGCGAGGTTCGTTGGACAAGCCGCGGTTCCATCAAGTTGGGTGCTTTTGTGGGTAGTGACCTAGAACCCGTTGAACCCCGAGTCGATTGCCTAATCTCAGCATTGGACGAAGCCGGCCTTCATCCGATTTGGTCAGAAGATATCGCCAAAACAATCTGGTCCAAATTGCTGCTAAACGTTGCAATCAATCCTGTTTGTGCAATCGCAGGCGTCCTGAACGGAGAGATGCTCCTTCAACCCGAGTTGTTTGAAACCGGACTTGCAGCCATGGAAGAAGGCGCTAGAATCGCAACGGCTGAAGGAGTTGATTTGAGCGATTTTGACCTTGCACAATCATTGGAGGATCTCTGCCGGGCCACCGCAGACAATCGTGTCAGCATGTTACAAGATATCATGGCTGGACGTCAGACTGAAATCGATGCAATTTGTGGTGAGGTTGTCAAGCGAGGAGAAGCACTGGGCATTCCTACACCTAGAAATCAGACTCTGCATGCTTTGGTAAAAGGAATCGAACAAAGCACACGAACTTAATCATGGTCTAGATTGTGGTGCAAACCAACATTGGTCTTGCGAGAAATTGCTGCTGAAGTGACCAACCTAGAAACATGAATCATATTCCTCAATTCAATCACTTCACGAGTCGGCAAACTTCCCCTCCAGATTTGATCAACCTCATTTCGCAAGAATTCCAATCTCCTTTGGGCGCGTTGCAATCTAGCATTGCGTTTCACCAATCCTACATCGTCTGTCATTGTCGATTGTAAAGCGATTCTATCACTCTTAAGAGGCGAGTGCTCAACCAAATCGGACAACCCATCGGCTCTCCATTCAGGTAGTTCCTTGTCGTGTTTCGGTTTCAAATTCGCAATCACATGTTCCGCACATCGGTGTGAAAAAACAACTGCTTCTAGGAGGCTATTGGATGCCAAACGATTGGCCCCATGTAAACCGGTACAAGCGACCTCTCCAATCGCATATAGACCGGTGAACTGGATTGGATTCGAGCAAGAAGGGCATTGTTGTGCTAAACCATTCTTGTCTACAGAAATTCCACCCACCATATAGTGTGCAGCGGGAGCAACAGGCAATGGGTTGACACCTAATTCCAAACGATGCTTATTCAATCGTTTTTGGATTGTCGGAAACCTCTCCTTCAATTCACCCTCATCCAAATGGGATGTCACCAGCCAAACACAATTGTCACCAGTTCGTTTCATCTCTTCATCAGCAGCCCTAGCTACAATATCTCTCGTGGCCAATGAACCACGGGAATCATAATCCAACATGAACGAGTATTGCGAGGGCTCGTCTTCACTATGTTTCCATCGTTGTAGATCCTCATTGGTCATCAATACTGCTCCATGGCCTCTCAACGCTTCTGTGATCAAAAATGGCCTTTCCCCCATCAATGCTAGAGCAGTAGGGTGAAATTGTACAAATTCCAAGTCCCTGACCATTGCACCAGCCCGATGGGCCATGGCGATTCCATCACCAGTTGCGACAGATGGGTTGGTGGTTTGGCGATAGATGTGCCCTGCACCCCCAGATGCAATGATGATTGCTTCCGCAGGAATCGTCCGAACATCTCCAGTTGGCGTTAGAACCCAAATCCCATCGATTTCCTTGATGTCGGCATTTTTGTCTTTTAGAATCAAATCTACAGCCATGTGTGATTCAAGTAATTCCAAATTAGGGGATGACCTTGCTTCGACAATTAATGCGCGCTCTATTTCTGCACCAGTCGCATCTTTTGCATGTAGAATCCTTCGGCTTGAATGGCCACCTTCAATGGCCATGTCAAACCCTTCTTCGTTGGAATCGAATTGTACACCTGAAGCGATTAGATCTCCAATGCGCTCAGAGGATTCGCGAACCACCATCTCGACGATTTCGGGATCACTGAGGCCGCAACCGGCCTCTATGGTATCATCAATGTGGGCTTGCAAATCACTGTGATTCATTGCGGCAGCAATACCACCTTGAGCCCAATTTGTCGACGAATCTGCCAATTTCTTTTTGGTCACAACAATGGTACTGAGGCCGGCGCGTGCACATCTTGTGGCAACGAAAAGTCCAGCAATGCCTGAACCGACCACGACAACATCCGTCATTCACACACCTCCGGCGTCCCGTGGTTGGCATTCTTGCATTCAACGTTGCCCTTCAGTGGGGAACCCGTCGATAGTCATAATACTCGTCCGGTATACAATGATAGCAATGGGTCGAGCCACTCATGTCGCTAAACTTGCGGTCGGCCTGCTTTTGACGGTACTCACACTGTGGAATTTACACATTGGTTTCTACGAAAGGGGCCCCCGTGGTAGTGGAGAAATGCACAAACTTGTTTTGACAATGGTGTTTAGTGGTTCATGTAGTGAAGCATCCATTCAAGCGGACATCAATGGGTCGGGCATTTCGGATTGTCTTCAACCACTTGGGACATGGGAGCCGATAGATGCAATACTGCTTACAATCGGTGTTTTGCTAACATGGCGGTCGCTGCGAGCCCTGTTCTCATCCAATCGACAAAGGAGCCGTGCAGAGCGTCAAGGAAAGAGCCTTCAGCGCATTGGTATGCTCATAGCATTGGTCGGTATTGCGGATTTCTTTGGTATGCTTACTGAAAACGGAGAACCCATGGATGCAGGCGACATTCTCGGCTTCCCATTCCCAAATGGCGTCTCACTGATTCTACTCACATTCGCTCTACTGATTTCCATGGTTGGGGGATCTATGCGACGAAAGGGTCGGCGTTCTAAATCACGTATCTCAGAATCGGGAGCAAGGCGTTTCTTGGGTCCGGCCGAGCGTCATTTACCTGGTGATTTTTCTGTCGGCCAATTACGCCGTGCATTGATGCTTGATGCATATGAAGACCCATTCCAAGTCAGCACTGGAGATGAATGGGGAGGCAGCATCGGCCGCACTTGCCACTATTGCAATGGGGAAGGTTGTGGTCAGTGCGGAAATACAGGCTCACTGGGCTGATTTTGCTGAATTTCGGCGCCTCAAATATCACGAAAAAATCGACACTACAACGCGTGCGCGAGGCGTGTTGTTTATAGTCGTTGGAACATCGACGGTAGCCGGCGTGTATCTTTCGGATACAAAATTGGTGAGATGGGATGTTATTGAAAGCAATAGAATTGGAGAATTTCAAGTCCTTCAAGGGGGAAGTCGTAATCCCCTATGAAGAGGGATTTACGGCCATAACTGGCCCAAATGGAAGCGGAAAAAGCAACTGTGGGGATGCCATACAGTTTGTCCTTGGACCACGCAGTGCGAAGAGCCTGAGGGCCCAGAACGTCAAAGATTTGATTTTCAATGGAGGAAAGAAGGACAAACCCGCACGTTCTTGTACCGCGACATTGGTATTTGACAACCCGAAAAATGAGTCGGGTCAGCGACGCTTGAGGGTTGACGCGGATGAAGTTAGGTTCACTCGTACTGTCAAGCTTAACAGAAAAAACGACTCGGTCACAGCATACTATCTCAATGAAAGATCATCGACCAGTTCCGAATTCCGCCGTATTCTAACCGAAGCCGGAGCACGGGGTGATGGGTACAATATCGTACTACAGGGTGACGTAACTCACCTTGCCACTATGTCCAGTCGTGAACGCCGCAAGGTGCTAGACGATGTGGCCGGCGTAACGGCATACGATGATGAAATCAAGCGAGCCGACCGCCAACGAAAGAAAGCCGAAGAGTACCTTGAGAGAATCGCTTTGCTTGAAGACGAACTCAAAACACGCTTGAAAACGCTCAGCAAAGAGCGCGAGCAGGCAATGAAGTATCGTGATCTCGCCGAGGCCCTTGAAAATGCGAGAATCACTGCAATTCATGCTCGCCACCGTTCTCGCTTGAATGATATTCAAATGATTGCTGATGAGCGTGCTGGATACCTCACAAGAATCGATGAGTTATCAGTCTCAATTCGGGAAACAAGTGAGGAATTGCTTGAACTCGACGACAACATTGCCGAGATTGAGAGACAATTGAACTCAGTTCTTGGGGATGATGGTAAGGCGCTAGGTGAGCGCCTGCGGAAGTTGCAAGTTGACGTTGAAACTCGCAAAGATAGAATCTCCGATTCAGAGTCAAAGATTGAAGAATCGGAAGAAGAAATCAATCTATTGAATAGCGAACATTCGAATGCGAAGGAAGCACTTGAGGAACATCAGCAAGGCTTAGCTCAGGCTGAAGAAGCCCTTGTGAAAGCAGATGCGGATATGGAATCTGCAGCAGCCGAAGAGAAAGCTGCTAGAGATGCAATCGCTGGCGGCGATCGCGCAACACATGACCTGAACAGAGCATTTGGTAAAGCGACCGAAGCCGTAACCAAAGCCGACAAATCTAGGGGCACAGCAGCTCTAGAATCAGATCGAGCACTGAATCAAGTGACGATGGCCGAAGAGCGCCTTGCAGAATTGGAAGAGGCACTTGCTGATGCCCGACTGACAAGAGACGACCTCCAATTAGAGGGTGAAGACCTTCAATCGGGTGGAGAAGAAACAGACCGCACCCAATTGGCAGAAGAAATTACACGATTACAACGCGAAGAACGCACACTCATAGACCAATTTCAGGAAATTGAGCGCAAGGTTCGTGAAGCTGAGCGATCCCTAGCCCGCGCTCAAGGTGAAATGGAAAACAAATCAGGTGCTAAGGCAGGATTGGCCCAAGCAGTGGCTGCGGTGATGTCACTCAAGGATTCTGGAGAAGTCCAAGGTATCTTGGGTCCTCTTGGACAATTGTGTGGCCCCAAAAATGAAGACCATGAAGAAGCCCTTGCATTTGCTCTTGGAGGTGGCATGAATAGCATCATTGTCCGAGATGATGAAACTGCTGCATCTTGTATCAAGTGGCTACGTGACAATCGAGCCGGCCGTGCTACCTTCCTACCTCTCAACAAGTTGACTGTACGAAGACCGGGTGGTAAAGCGGTCATGACCGCTCGCCAGGACGGTGTAATCGGCTTTGCATTCGATTTGCTTGATTACGATGAATCCATCGAATCTGCAGTCAAGCATGCCGTCCGTGATACCCTAATCGTCCGGGATATGGGTACAGCCCGACGCCACATGGGGGGCGTTAGGATGGTCACATTGGACGGCAGCATTACCGAAGCCAGTGGGGCAATGGTAGGTGGCGCCGTACGGGGCCGCAGACCACAATTCGGTGGAAACATTGCAGGTATGAATGCAGTTCAGCAGGCTGAATCCGAATTGAGTCGCCTAGAATTGCTTTCCAATACCGTTGATGCGGCTCTCGCAGAAACTCGGCAAAACCAGCACAGACTCCGCGAAAGACTCAACGATTTGGGGAGTGACGAATCGAGTTTGAAATTGCGTGCATGGCAAGAAGACATGAAGCGCGCAAATGCTGCGTTCGAGTCAGCAGAAGACAAGGTCAAAGTTTGCAAGGCACAACTTGTTGAAGCCAAGAACGTGCACAAGAAGATGCAAGATCGGACTGATGAAGCGACTGAAAAATACGAAGCTGCAGTCACAGCTCGTCAGAATGCATCCGACGAACTCTTATCCTCCTCTCCGGAACATCTCTCAGAACGACTCCGTGCTAGCGACGAATTGAGAGCCGCCGCGATGAAGGCAAAGATTGACGCGGAAGGGAAACTGGCAGCTGGTAACGCAAACACACAACTCCTTCAGCAGAATGTAAATGAAATCGAACGCAGAATTTCTGAACAAAATTCGATTGTGGAAAAAGCCAAATCAAGAATCGAAGAATTGAACACGGAGATCGATTCACTCAGCACTGAATTGTCTACTGTCAGTGAAGCACATGAGCAGGTCGCAGAAGAACACCGTGAATTGAACGAGCAATCAAAATCCTTGAGAGAGGATCGGGCAGGTATCAAGGCCTCGCTTGAACAAAGTAGTGGTAAGCGAGAGTCATTGCGTAACCGTTGCGATGAATTATCCAAAGAAATCGAGAGTAAGAAGCGTCTACTCGAAGAACTCACACAAGAGATGGCGAGTCAAAATCTTGAGCCCCTTGCAGAAGACATCGATCTTCCAAGCGTCGGCGATGCCGAATCCGGTGTTCGCAACATCGAGCGGAAAATAGGCAACCTCGGTGATGTAAACATGCTCTCAATCGAGCAGTACGATGAAGCCGAAGAGCGATTGGGTCGAATAACAGAGGATGCGACGGTGTTGCGAAAGCGACGAACAGATCTCATCGAATTGACCGGCAAGTTGGAAGGCGAGCGCAAGTCAAGATTGACAACGGTCCTGTCAATTGTAGCAGAGAACTTCAAACGAGTGTATCAGCGACTCTCAGATGGGGGCAATGCAGAATTGCGTCTAGAGAACCCGAAGGACCCATTCTCTGGTGGGTTGGAAATGTGGTGTCAGCCACGTGGTAAATCGAGTAAGAGTAAACTCAGCTTACTTTCGGGTGGAGAAAAATCGATGGCAGCCTTAGCACTTATTTTCGCCATTCAGGATTACGAACCCAGTCCATTCTACTACTTCGATGAGGTTGACCAAAACCTCGACGCATACAACGCTGAACACATCGCACGATTGTGCCGCCTCCGCAGTCAACGTGCCCAATTCATCATGGTTACTCTGCGAAAGGTCAGTCTGCAACTTGCCGATCACCACATTGGCATTACACATGCAGGTGACGGATGCAGTCGCCGAATTACCGACTTTGACAGAGAACAAGCGATTGAAATTGGAGAGGCGGCCCAAGCCGAACTTGAGGCTGCCATGGAGACACTGAATAAGAAGGCAGAATTGACCAAGGATTTGCCTGACCCCGCCAAGATGGAATCAGCACCTGATGAATTACCTGCTCCTGCAAGTCTAGGTGGCTCAATCCTCGACGGGGTTACAGTAGCGCCAGAGGATGAAGCCGGTAATGTCAGCGCAGAAGAACCCAGTTCGGACGATGAAACGATGACATCACTAGCAGACAGAGCATCCGATGAGAAAGAGGACATGGAAGAGCGAAATGAATGGCAACGTCAAGTTGATGCATCGATTGAAGAGGAAGAATCGACCGCCGAAAACGAAGATGATATGCCAACCGAAATTCCTGAAGTTGAGGAACAGGAGTGATTTCCATGTCTCTACTTGAGACCCGTGATATGCAATCGACCATCGTCAAGCAACTTCTTGGTGAACGAGATGATGCAAATTTAGACAAACACCAGTACATCGATCGGTTGGTTGAAATCGCTGATTTGGAAAGTGCAGAGCACCAAAGTCTCGTCGAACCCTTTGACCGCTCGGTCGCTCTCGTGTTCCAAATGTTCAACGATGCATCATTGGACCCTTGGGATGTCGATTTGTCGATATTTATTGAGAAATTCAAGGAGCGTACAAAGGATGCCGAGAACGTCGATTTGCCGACCTGTGGTCGATTGATCAGAATGGCTTGGCAAATTCTACACGGCCAAGCATCCACTCTCCTTGAACGAGCCGAACGTGCAGATGAAGAATGGGAAGATGACCCTTGGGCGATGGAAGGATGGCAAACTGAATTTGAAGATGAAGAATACAACTTCAGCGTCGGAATCATCACCGGCCAAACCACAGGTTCGTTGCCCGATTTATTGGATGGTCGAGTCAAGCGAGAAGAAGGACGCCCAGTCACACTAACTGAATTGCTTATGTCCTTACAGGGCGCTCATCAAGAAGCTGAAGAGCGCCGAATCCGTGAAGAAAGCCGCGTGAAACACGCCGCTGAGGTATCGGATTGGATGTCTAACGTCACGACTAGAATGCACAAAGAAGACCTTGAAGATGATATTCGGCGTTGTTGGGAAGCCGTTCGAGCCGCGAGCCCTGATGGGGCTCCCGTTACACTTGTTCAAGTCGCAGAAAAACTAGCCGAACACTCCGAAGCACAAGGTTGGACCTTGAAAGAGGCGGAGGAAGAGGGTCAAGTTGCTGGATTCGTGTCTGCACTATTCCTTACCCATCGTGGTTATACTGACCTCTGGCAGATGGAATATCCGAATGGAGATATTTTCCTACAGGATAAATGGCCCAAGGCGAAAGATTTCGCTGAAGTCTCTGTTGAAATCGGCATTGGTCCAAGATTGGCAGACGGAGGTGATGAGGTTGAGTGATATCGACACACGGACCATTCTTGAAGCTACATTATTTGGTGCTGGCCGATCACTATCCGTGGAAGAGTTATCAGAATCTATGCAAATATCGCACGGAGAAGTGATTGCCAATCTCGAATCTCTACAACACACGATGAAGCGCCGTCCAGGGGGGGCTTTGCAATTGACCAGTGTGAGTGGGCGTTGGGTGATGGAAGTCAAGCCAAAGTTGGCCAATCACATCCCGTCTTCATTTAGAACTGAGATTCCACAACGCCTTCTTGCAGCAGCCGCACTAATCGCATATCATCAACCGATGGCACAGAGTCAATTGGTCGACATGATTGGTCAGCGAGCCTATGAGCATGTGAGGGATTTGGCCCATCTAGGGCTAATCGACCGTCGTAGAGATGGTTTGTCTAGACGATTGACTACCACACGCCGTTTCGCAGAAATGTTTGGTTGCCCATATGCAGAATCGAAAAAAGTTCGCAAGTGGTTCAGGGAGCATGCTGCTAAGATGGGTATGGATGGAGCCGAACTTGCAGCCAGTTTAGGCGATGGGGAAGAGGAAATCCAAGATGCCCCTGAAGTGCCGGTAAGCGAGGATTGGGACGAGTCCAAAGCTGAAATCATCAATGATGAAGAAGAGTGATCATTCTCCTCGTAATTCTTTGAGTGCATTTTCAATGGCAGCTGCGGTGATACGCTCCCCACTAGAACGAATCATATCGACGACGACATCGACCTCGTGGTCCTCTGCTCCTGCTGTGACTGCCATGTTTCGAGCGTGCAGTTTCATGTGTCCAGCCTGAATGCCTACAGTTGCCAAAGCGCGCAAAGCACCAAGATTCTGGGCCAAACCTGCGGCAGCCATGACCTTAGACAATTCATCTGCCGTTCTAGCACCCATCATGGCGACATTTGCTTTCGCAACCGGATGTACACGTACTGCGCCACCCACAAGTCCTACCGGCATGGGTAATTCGATAGATCCCACAAGATTCCCGTCCGAATCTTTCTCCCAATGTGTCAGCGAACTGTAGGTTCTCTCGTGCGATGCGTATGAATGGGCACCAGATTCAATCGCACGCCAATCCTGTCCACAAGCCACACCTATGGGTGATATGGCATTCATGATGCCCTTGTTATGCGTTGTCGCACGGAACGGGTCGGCTGCAGCGAAGTGGTAGGCTTGGAGAATCCCATCAATCACTTCCCCGCCCTGGGTTGCATCGCCAGAATCTGACATTTCCTCAGGTGTGAATGTAGCAGATACTCTTGCCAATCGGTGAATTGCCAAATTACTGATAATTCTGAGAATAACTGTCCCGCCAGTGAGCGCTTCTACTCTAGGTGCAATGGTTTCAGCCATTGTATTAACCGCATTTGCTCCCATGGCATCCCGACAATCGACGAGAATATGGGCGATAACCATGGGTCCAGATTGGGTGTCGATGACTCTCACTTCGATATCTTTGCAGCCTCCACCAAACTTGACGAGGATAGGATCAACGTCATTACACGCAGCCACCAACTCGTCCCTTGCCTCTAAAATTGCATTCTTTGAAGCAAACGCATCTTCGCATCCAACTACCTGAATCTGTCCAATCATGATGGGTTCTGTGTTGTTTGATACAAAGCCACCCTTTGCATGGCATCGTTTTGCCATATTGCTTGCAGCAGCTACAACTGAGGGCTCTTCAAGTGCAAAAGGCACAATGTAATGCTCTCCATCAATGATAAAATTGGTCGCGACACCCACTGGCAGTGCCAAAGTACCGACCACATTCTCGATAATTCGGTCCGCTGCGGCCTCCGTCAATTCACCTGTTGCAGCGAGTGCATCTACGGCTTCTTGGTCCAATCCAGCCAATTCTGCGACCATATCTCTTCGTTCCTTTACACTGAGTTTGTAAAACCCCTTCAAGCGACTGTTCTCAACAGGCATGTGTATTCCTCAACCTGCCCTTCGATTGACCATCCTAAATGGTTGCGTGACCTTCGGTTCTCGGCCGGCCCAGTTAGGCCCAAAATCCAACATCCAAGCACTACAGTGATGCGTTAACAAAGCGTTACTAACGCTTTAGACGCGTTAACAATGCGTTAATTACCCGTTAATCAGTAATAATAAATCTTAATTTTATCACATATTTAGTAAAAAAACGGGTTCGGTACACGCTTCAACGCTTCCAAACCTAACTCCACATCTGTTAGAATCGCGTTAACTTGTTAAACCCAAGTTCTGTTCGCTGGCTTAGATGTCCAAAACCGCTGCGAAGTCATTGCACCTGCCCCATATGCGGGCCAACCCCTTCTCGGCGAGGCCAATCGAACCGAGTGACTACGAATTGCTAGTCGGGAGAAATCAACTAATGTCTGATTTACGCCAACACCTGAGGTTTGGTAGCCCCCGAATGATGATCTTGCTTGGAGAGCGTGGTTCAGGTAGAACTTCGGTATTGCAGGCACTAAGCAATTTATCCTCCACATCCTATCCATTTACATTCTACCCTGAACAGCAACCAGCCCAAACGCTACTCAACGAGATGTACTGCAGAATTTCAGGATATGATATCCCCTCGTCGACAAATACTCTAGTGGAGGAAATGGTGGCAAAACTGCAAGGTTTCAGTGGCGATTTGCCCCTAATTTCCTTCGATTTCCCTGGGGTTGGGGGGGCCGAATTGGCACAGATATTCGAACGCCTTTCACCAGTGCTGGGTAGATTGAGAGCTCTGGTGATTGTTGCCCTTACACCAGCACAACTTTCTGCGTGGTCCGAAAATTTGCAAAATCAGTTTGATATTACGGAACCTCTCAATGATTTCGACGCGAAAACAACACGCAATTTGATTAATCAAAGAATGCGCAAGGTAAGCAATGAAACGTGGCCAATCAGCCAATCTGTTCTGGAACAAAGCATTGCACACACAGGAGGGCGGCCCGCGTTATTGATTCGCCACCTTCGCGATCTAATCGATGCCGAGCGTGGGGCAACAACCTCATTCTCAAGGAAACAAGACATCTTAGAAACCATGGACCTAGAGCCCAATGACGCGAAAACCCGAATGTCCCCTACCGTCGAGCCATTGGAATCACTGGACACTGAACCTGAGGTTGAGGATGGACCTGAGATTGAATTTGATTGGGATGTTCCAGAAATGGAGCCCGAAATCGAGGCCGAGTTCCCCGAAGAGCCAATAGAAGAACAATCGGAACCTTCAGACCCGTCCTCTGAATTCGAATTGCCTGCATTTGAAATTGAAGATCAACCAGACACGGTCGATGATTCAGGAGGGGGCGCCATATTGCAAATGGAGCCGGGCTCTGAACCCCCTCCAGTCACGAGCGCCTTTGGTGGCCTCACCTCTCGCCATCGAACTGCCAGTGTAGAAATTGGATTGGAAAATGCATTGCGCCCTCAAACAAGTGGCCCAATAACTGCGAAACCCGATCCAACTATGCGGATGCCTAGCGAGCCCCCTGAAATAGAATCTGAAGAAACAACCTACTGGGTTGCAGATAGCCTTCCCAAACCTGAACCTTTGCCTGAGCCCACACCTGTAATGGATCCAGTGGCTGCAAAATCAATCGGAGAGGGTCTGCGCAAGGACAAACCGGCGCCCAACTCTAGCTCTATGCCCCTTGATTTTGAACGCGCCTCATCGCTAAGCGATGCTGAAATTTCAATTGTAGAGGCATCCATCGCTCGAGAGGTTTCGCCGTCAGATGCCGCGCTACAAGCCTATCTTTCCGTAGGTCGTCCGCGCTTATCTCAAATTTTCAATGGATTGCACAAGTCTGGCATCTTATCAGTCCGGAAGAAAGGTCGAACTCGTTTATTCCGAATTTCCGATCAAGCAAAGGCACATTTCACCGATGGCCACATGGAGGCCTAATCATGACTGAAGATCGCTGGGAAATTGCTTGGAGCCATCAAGTGGAAGGGCGTGTCGGAGCAATCTCTTGCCTTGGAGAAGACAGTTTAATCGCCGCTGGAAGTGTGGTACGCCGTCTAAATGCGGACGGAGATTTCCTTTGGCGCAGAGAATTCTCGTTCGATGTGTATCGTTTAGAACACGACGGCACAAACGTTGCCGTATTGGCTGGGACTGCGTTTTTCTTACTCGATTTAGCCACCGGTGAACCACTAGGAGAAGGTCGTGCTGTCGCAGGAGGATTCCGCGATGTCGTTAGTCGACCTGGTGGAGGTTGGCTGCTATCAGATAGGGGTGACCACATACATCTCTTCAATCGACGCGGACGGGGAATCAGACGCCTCCGCCCTGGGCCACTACAGAAGATGATTGGTTGGCTGGATCGGGAAATTTTGCTTGCCCAAGATGCCGATGGTTGCTTACGCGCTCTTAGATTGGGTGGAGATGACGCCCAACGTCAAATTGAAACTACTCGCTGGTCTTGGGTTTCCCGCCTTCATCGAGGTCGAGTATTGGTCCAACATGCGGATGGTAGTTTACAGGAAGGAGTACCAAATCCATTTGGTTGGGACCGCATCGACCGAGTACCTGGAGATGGTATGGTTCCGCTTCAATCCGCATGGACGGGTGAAGGTTGGTGGGTTTTGGACGTTGCAGGTGATTTGATTCGACTGCCACCAGAAGAAAATGCAGAACGACGACCTGCAGGTGATCTACTCTCATCCAATTCAGCTGACAGGATGCTAACTGCGACCCGAGATGGACTGATTCGGATGTGGATTGGTCCACATCTTGTCAACCGCCGCAAACTATTGTTTGAAGAAATTGCATCTGGGGAAATTCGTAGACTTGATTGGGAACAGCGCCAAGTTATTTTTGAAGCAGCAAGAGATGCTGAAGATTCAGGTATGCTCAGTCGGGCGATTGAGTTGTACGAATCCCTGGGTAGGGCAGAGGATGTCCGCAGGTTGATTTCGATTCGGGAGGGTGCAGATGTCTGAACCCCATGTTGAAGTCACTCCAGAGTTGATTGAACGTTATTTTGCCCTGACCCAAGCCGCCAGAGAAAAGGCAACTCCTCTCCATTCTATGGACTCAGAAGAAGGAAAGCGCCTTGTGGTAATGATGGAAATGGCAGATTCTTACACTTCGGACGCCAAGTGGTTCGCTGAACAAGGCGACTTGGTTCGGGCGTTCGGCGCCATCAATTATGCCCATGCTTGGATTGATTGTGCAGTCAAGATTGGACTGATGGATGGCCATGGTGACGATGAGATGTTCACTTTACCATGATTATTGCAATTCCGTCCGGCACCAGTTTCAAAAAGGGCGGTTTTACCGCGCCCGACAATGACATCGATTGGGAATCCTCGCAGTGAGGAAGAGTTGCGAGACATGCTAAATGAGGCAGAGGAACGCAAGAAGTTGTGGGAAAAACACTACCATAGTGCGAAAATGGGTCGTAAGGCCAATGCTGAAGCCATACGGAACATCACAGCATTGCGGGGTGTAATCAAAACGCTTCGATGGTCTCTGAACATGGCAGATAAGAATGGAATTCCCATCCCTCACCCACTGGATTAGAATTTCTATTCGATGAAACGAAGCATCTTCGAACCATGCACCTCGATGACGGATGCATTGGCATCGTGTAATCGCGCCTTGAGATGTTTATCCACAGTCAATACTGGCCATTTGTTGGCAATTGCTAGATTTAGCAATTCATCATCTGTGTGTTGGCCTTCACCCGATACCAATTCAGATCGCTCATTGAGTAATCCAAGCAGCATGTTGCGGGATTCCTTTTCCTCAACACCTTGTAATTCATTTAGGACTGACTGAGTAACTTTGATTTCAATCGGTCCAAGTTGTTGTTCAAGTGCCAAATCAATGTTGATTCTAGCATCGACAACGGCCACCCAACCACAGGTGTCAATCAGAACGCCAGTCACGGGCTCACCCCGCAATGATGCCATGGCCGATAAGTCGCCAACGACTTCCCACACGGCGTGATATTGTGATTCGACTTCCTGCCAAAGCACAAATTGGTAGTCGTAAATTCAGTGTTGCATTCTTCCCTTTCACCGCAGAAACCACTCCCACACTGGTTGCTGTTGCCGAATTTAGCATCAACATTTCACCAGGTTGTAGGGGCCGAACGTTCTCACCGTCACTTTCTCCACTCACCATTTGCTTGAGCAAATTTAGTGTCACATCAAGGCTTTCCCATACGGGTGGCAATTCTCCCACTCTGGCCATTACTTGTCCCGAGAGATTGTCCGACTTGGTGTGGAATGGGTCCAATGGTGTTGCAATTCCGCACAAACCTCCTGCGTGCACGGCATCCAAATCAAGGCCTCCGGCTTGTACACTGGAAATTTTTGTTTCGATTGGTTCCCATCGTGACTTGTTTCCTTCGGAGATTTTCCGACCAGGTGCGATAACGATTTCATCACCTTGGCTGAAATTCCCAGAAACAATCGATCCTCCAATAATCCCCCCCTTCAACTTTGAAGGTCGTGTACCAGGTCGATTGATGTCGAAAGAGCGAGCGACGTACATCAATCCATTTTCCTTTTCTCTCAAATCTGGAGTCGGAATGATGTCCTCAATCGCGTCAATGAGGATATCTAGATTCACATCATGGTGCGCGCTGACAGGAATAATCGGTGCATTTTCTGCAATGGTCCCAGACAAGAAGTCCTTGATTTCTGCATGGGATTCAATGGCCCTCTCCCGGCTGACCAAATCGATTTTGTTTTGGACAACAACAATATTCTCGATTCCTGCGATTTCCAAAGCCATCAGATGTTCACGGGTTTGTGGTTGTGGACACTGTTCATTAGCCGCAATTAGTAGTAGGGCTCCATCCATAATCGATGAACCTGAAATCATCACAGCCATGAGGGTCTCGTGACCAGGGGCATCGACAAAGGAAACCGCTCGAAGCAATTCCTTCTCTACGTCGTCCTTTCCATCAGGCCTCTTACCCATCGCGTATGCTTCACCTTTCTTCGTTCGATAGAATGCGGTGTCCGCATAACCCAACTTGATACTAATTCCTCTCTTGCGCTCTTCTGAATGCGTATCTGTCCATGTGCCGGACAGAGCTTGAGTGAGGGTTGTCTTTCCGTGATCAACGTGGCCAACAAGTCCAATGTTGACTTCAGGTTGGCCGGGGAGCTGACGCTTCTTGGCCATCTGGTTTCACAACTCCTGTTCACTCCGCGTCGTCAGCCTCTCCAGCATCATCACTGCTGCCAGATGAGAAGATGTCAGAGAGGGATTTGTTTCCACTCTCTACAATCTTGAGGTTGATTTGGCGTGTGTCCGAGGAGATAACATTACCACGGAATGCGCGTCGCTTTCGTAGACCATCGTAGGTGTAGCGATAGCGCCCCCCCTTCTTCTTCACAATCTTGTGGCCCTTGAAGCCTGTTGAAGGAGATACGAGGACTTTCTTTCGGCCTCCACCATCGAGGTCTGCTCGCATTGGTGTTCCGGTAAGGTCTGAGCCACCTGTGATTTCCAACTTGAATCCACCTAGGCTCACGTCGCCATCACCGACGAAAATCCCATCGACAGAATCTCCGATTTTCTTTCCTAGGAAATGGTTGTAGTTCGAACCGCTAATGTCGACAGAATACGACTTTCCGCCACTTGATGGGTCGGTGTCATTGACGACCGCCTTGAATACTTGTTCAGCC
>DAVT01000093.1 GCA_002505685.1 Euryarchaeota archaeon UBA501
GCTGCATCCAGTTGAACCGAACCGTCGGCTCGCTTCCGCCCTCCTGTGCCAGCATTGAGTGCAGGGTCGTTTTCCATGACTTCCACGGCAGCGATGACTGCCTCAATCGCCGAACCTCCTGCACTCAGAATCGACCAACCGACATCTGCCGCTCCATCTACCCCGGGTTGGTCCTTTGCCGTGTGACCTGCACCCCCGTGACAAACGAGCATTGGATTGGTCATGCAGTTTCCCCGAGTGTGTTATGCAGATGGTTGGCCACTTGGGTTCGGGGTCAATCGATCGATGACTGCACCGAGACGTTCGACCAAGGAACTCTTTTTCTCGTTTGAGACCAAGGCATTCTCCATCACTTCATCGAGTGTGTCTACGGCGATAACCTCAACTTGGTCCTTGTATAAATCATCAATGAGAACATCCTTCATGTTAGCTCTTGGAATAATCACTCGACTGATTCCGCTCTTAGCCGCGGCCTCTATTTTTGCTGTGACCCCTCCGATGGGAAGGACTTCCCCTCGAACTGAAAGTGAACCTGTCATGGCCAAATTTTGGTCGATTGGGATGTCCTCAAAGGCTGAAATAATCGCGGTCGCAATCGTGATGCTGGCGCTATCACCATCGACCCCATGTGTATCCACAAACTGAATGTGAATGTCATAGTCTGCTACATCCTTGCCTGTAAGTTTCTTGATGACTGCACTGACATTTGTCACGCTCTCTTTGGCCAAGTCGGATAATCCTCCTGTGGCGAAAACGCTGCCAGATTTGGATTGAGTCGGTGTCACCAAAGCTTCGACGGGGAGCATGATTCCACTGAAATCCGACATCCCACTATCGGCTCCAAGTACGGCCAAACCATTGACTCGACCAACCCTCTCTCCACTATTGACTAGCATTGAGTAATCAAGGCGGCGCTCAATCATTCGATCTGCGACCTGTTGTTCCAACGGACGAGCGATTCGTCGTGCTCCAAGAACGTGCTTGCTGGTCACAATTTGTGCGTTCTCTTCGCAGGCGAGATCACCGGCAATGCGAACCAAGCCACCCAACTCACGTAGGCGAAGAGTAAGCTTGCCCCGACGTCCTGCCCTTCGCTGAGCCTCCCGCAGGATTATCTCGACGGCAGAACGGTCGAAGTGAGGGATTGGGTTTCCAGTCTTCTTGTTCTGCTCATTGCGAACTTCCTGAGCGATGAAGCGAATCAAACGGCGGCGGTTTCGCGCGGTATCACGCATGGTCGAATTCACGTATACTTCGTAGCCATATCCGCGAATTCGACTTCGCAGTGCGGGATGCATGTGTTGAACAGCATCGAGGTTGCCTGCGGCTACAAGAATGAAATCACAAGGAACTGCTTCGGTCTTGGTCAGCGCGCCGGATGAACGCTCGGAACGACCTGAAATCGGGAAGGCCTTTTCCTGCATTGCAGTCAGAAGTGCCTGTTGCTCTTCAAGTCGAAGTAGGTTGATTTCATCGATAAACAATACGCCACCATGGGCCTTGTGAATCGCTCCCGCTTCAACTCGTTCGTGGGCAGGAGTTTCCATTCCACCTGATTGGAAGGGGTCGTGGCGAACGTCGCCTAACAAGCTTCCAGCAAGTGTTCCTGTCGCATCAACAAATGGCGGCATGTCGCCTCGTTTACGCTTGACCAATAACTTGGGTATTCTAGATTCATCATTGGATACCAATCGATTTTTGATGAACATATATCCGAATGCGAGAATGAACAAACCAAAGAGGAGCGTGATGATTTCACCTGATTGAATGGTGGCAATCAACAATGCTGCACCGATGAGTAGGGCGACAAACATCAGTGTTCGACTGGTTCGTTCGCGTTGTTCACGGAGTTGCTCTCGACGGTCCTTGACGATTCGATCCCCCCGGCCAGCAGGTACGGTTCGAATCCTTGGCTCATTCTCGTCATCGTCGTTTAGATAGCACATGGTGTCTTCAAGCGATTCGGAGGGCATGAGTTCTGTCATTGCCTTGGCCAGCATACTCTTCCCTGTTCCAGGGTCACCGATCATCAGCATGTGGCGGCGTTGTTCAGCTGCTTTCCGAATCACGATGGATGCATCTTCCTGCCCAATAACCTGATCCACCAATCTATCGGGAATGGGAACATCTGCTGTGGATTCGAAGGAGATTCGCGACAACCACTCGTCGACTGGTTCCTCGATAATAGGGTCATCTGTTCCTTCAGCGACAGAACCCAAGCCGAATCCACTTGGTTGGGGTGCTGGTTCAGAGTCATTCTCGATGGTAGTCTCCTCTTCAGGGACCTCTTCATCGAGTTGTTCGTCCGACATACGCACCTCTCCAGTATAGTTCTGGGGCTCGGCTTCGTTCTTGAATGTGTGCTCTGCCTACTTCGGTCGCCCATGGGGGCTAAAGCCCCCTTGGGCGGGTACAATCCATGCATCGGCGATTTGATATTGGAAACATGAGTCGCGTCAACTACACTCAGTCGCCTCAGGGTCGACACCTTGCTTGCAGGGTTGTGTTCTTCGGAACGAGGATGTGGAAAAATGGCGAAATATACAGCACTTAGGGAAGATGATGGTAGGACCTACATCGTCCCTTTACAAGATGAAGAAATTAAAGTCAAGGGAATCGGACGCATTTGTCCGACCAAAGTCCTAGAGAATACAAGTGATGGCGAACGCGTCACGATTGGACAAAAGGTACTCACAAGGATAGAGGTAGGCCTACCTGAACTTCGCAAAGGAATGAAACGTAGAGCCCAAATCATCAACCCGAAAGATGCGGGTTTTTTGTTGGCTTGGATGGGAATTGGTTCGGGACAATGTGTTCTTGAAGCCGGCCATGGATCAGGAGGTTTGGCGTTGCATCTAGCCAATGTTTTGGGCAATAATGGGACCCTTGTTTCTGTTGAAAATCGCCCTGAGCACGCAGAGGTTGGGCGCGAGAACATGCTGAGGGCTTCGAATTCTCTGAAAGAATTCCCCAATTGGACCCTGATTGAGGCTGATATCTCAGAAGTTTCATTTGACGGAATCGTCGACAAGTTCGATGCCATAATCCTCGATCTACCAGAACCATGGCCTGTAATCTCCACACTTGCAAAGAAACTACGTCATGGAGGAAGAATCGCCTGTTATTGTCCCGTTTCCACTCAACTAGAGAAAGCATGGGAGGCCTGTGAAGAGGCTGGACTCCATGTGGATTGGGCTGGGGAAATGATGGAACGTGTTTGGACGAAAGCCAGTCGTGGCGGTGTGAGACCTGGCAACACCCCTATGGGGCACACGGCATTCTTGCTAATTGCTGAACGAAATTAGTCGTCTTCCCGGGGTAGCATAACTCGGTTCATCTCTTCACACGTTGGGCATTTGAATCGATAAGGGGCTTCCTTGTCAGTAGGCAATCGAATACGCGACTCACAAGCGTGACAACGTGCTGTACCGTCTTCATCTGCTCGAATTTCCCCGTGCCTCAAATCGGCATCCTTGTTCTCTTCTTCAGCAGCTTCTTCCCAGGCATCTTGAGCACTCTTCTTTGAGCGCATATTGGAACTGTAGCGCATCCACATGATGAGGAGGGCTGCAAACAACCAACCGGAAATCATGGCGATTGCCAAACTTGCTGCGTTGACCATAGGGCCTCCACTCCACAATTCGGCTTCGGTAGGAGGAGCCTCATCAAATTCCACTTCGAGAGTATTTGTGTCACTACTGACCATGAATCCTTGGCCACCCGATAGTGATCCACTCGCTTCAATTCGAACCTCGATCGTGCCAATGGTTGGTTCACCCGCTGGTTGTAGAGTCAGTGAATATGTTGCAACACCAAGTGGAGCCACCGAGAAGACGCGCTGCGTTTGATTTTCTTCAATAAAAGTCCAGTTTGTACCCAAATCCTTCACGTGCTCTCCTGCTAGGTGAAGGAATCCTGAAACTTGTTCATTTCCGTCATTTCGGATGGTCACTGTGTATGTGGCTGAACTGTTCCAAGGTAGAGACCAATCATCCCCACTCATGGTTACTTCAAGAAGCGGACCACCATTCGCACTACGCTTCGGTTCGATTTCAATATCGACTGAAGATATCGAACTGATGCTTGAATTCGCCAAGGATGTGGCAGTGAATGCAATGGTGTGCGTACCTGCAAGTAAGCCACTTTCAGCTGTACAGGTTACCGCATGACTTTCCGCAGCCGCACCTGCAGCGAGCGTTGTTTGGCTGGGATGGTTACATGCAAAACCTGAGGGGCCAGTGACCAAAAGTGTGTCATCCGCTTCACCTAGATTTGCAAGGAACAGCGTAAGGGATACACTGCCTTCAGCGGGCATTGATACCGCGTTGGTCGTCACTGTTGCCTGCACGGAGACGGAGGGCATTGTCGCGTGAAGTTGAACTGAATCTGTGACTTGATCGTCGTTTTCGCTCTCTGCGATAAGTGTCATCGTGACATCACCGCTGGCTCCTGTTCGGCGCAAAGTGATGCTAACCTCGCCGCTTTCCCCTGAGGTCAGTGTCAAGGTTTGAGGTGAAATTCCCACTTCGAATCCTGAGGCTCCTGTGAGCGTTATTGCGAACGTGTCGGGTTCGTTTCCATCATTGATGACTGTGGCAGAAAACACCGCGTCGGCTCCGCTGGACACTGGTAGAGAATCACCGGCAACCAAAAGTCGGACTTCTGCTCTTTGATTGACCTGAGCATCAATAGATAGTGAATCCCAAGTCGACCCATCATCGGGATTGATGGCCAGTACTGTGAAGGTGTACGTTCCTGAGGCGATGTCATCGTCGATTCCAACCGTCATCGATAAATCCGAACCGGAACCGTCTGCTGGAATCACAACGGTATCACCGACTGATATGGTGAATCCTGCTGGTGCATCCCGCCAATCCAAGGTTGCATTGGCGGATCCAGTACCATCATTTGTCAATGTGAAATCAATTGTTGTTGGCGAATCTGCACCTACGCTGAATGCGCCCCCGAGAGGACCTGTCATCCAAATGGATGACCATGGAAGAATATCGACTGTTGTATTCAATTCAAGGGTTGCAGTTCCTCCTTGAGTTTCGGCGATAATGGAAACGACCTGAGCGCCCACAAGATTTGTGTCGCTGGCAACCGAGGTAGACCATGTCAAATCGATGCTATCCCCTGAAAGTACTTCGACGAAATTCGAGCTCGTGGAAATTGTGAGTTCATCTGAATTGCCGGAAATTCGCAAGTGTGTGGATTCAGTTCCAGTGTTTCGAATTGTCACAGTTCCTGAAGTTGAGCCACCCGGTTCTAGAACAACCGATTCAGCATCTACGAGTTCAAGGCCATGAGCCACTCCAACGACAATGGTGTGAACATAGTCATAGGACATTTCAGAAATCTCATCCCAAGCGTTGAGAGTAAGTTCGCAAGAATCTCCTTGACTGGCATCCTCATCGATTTGAACATCAACTGTGATGGATTCATTGTCAAGCGATGCAAGGCGAGAACCATCTGCTTCGGATGCATCCATGCTTGATGTACAGTGTCCACTATCGGAAACCGAATAGAGAGATTCTGCTTCAGAAGAACCTGCATTATGGATTTCAAATGTCGTACTACCAGTCGCATTCGGTAACCAATTGTTTGTTGAATCCATAGCTGACATGGTCAGGTTATGAGACCCATTCACTTGAACCACAATGGTTTCGGATATGGAAAAGTTGCCCATGGCAGAGCCAGCAGACAAGAGGAACCCGTAATCACCGGGGGATTCCCCGCTGGGCACACTGATTCGCAACGTACTCATCCGAACCTCGCCAGCACTCATGTTCTCCAGTGTTGATGTCATCCAGCGAACGTCCCATCCCGCAGGTACTGAACGCCCCATTGTGGTCCCATTGCCTCCACCGTTGCCGCTGCTCACTGTCATGCAAGTTGTCGCGTTGGATAATGCCGAGAGATTTTGGCTCAGTGTTGCAGAAATGCACCATTCACCAGCAGACAAATTCCAGGAATGGTTCCAAGAGTAATTGCTACCATTACTTGTCCAATTGTAAACTCCAGCATCATGTGGTAAAATAGATCCATTCTGTTGTAAGGTCCAATCGACAAAATAGGTGAGATTTGCTGTCAAGTTGACCGAATCCAATTGAGCGGTTAAGTTGGTTGAAATCGCACTGAGGTGGGCGAAGAATTCAGTAGGGCCAACAGTTGCATTCCCTGTTCCGTTGCTGGAATTGTTCCCACCACTATTGTTGCCAGAATTGTTCCCACCATTGCCACCACTATTGTTGCCAGAATTGTT
>DAVT01000052.1:0-701 GCA_002505685.1 Euryarchaeota archaeon UBA501
ATGGTATTGGTGACCAACCAAGTCATGTCCAAACCCGATGCAATGTGGGGAGACCCAACCAAGCCTGTCGGAGGGCACGTCGTAGGACACGCCTCCACCTTCCGCTTGTATTTGCGAAAATCGAAGGCAGGTTCGCGCATCGCTCGGCTTGTCGATTCACCCAATCTGCCTGAAGGCGAAGCCAAGTTCTTCGTCACAGCAGACGGCCTACGTGATTGAGAACGAGGCCCTGTGGCTTCGGCGGCATCGAGTCCTTCCCATCCACTCGGTGCCGTCGGCGCTACAATCATGCTGGCAGTTGGTCCAACTCAGTTCGTACAGCATCGATCAGCCCCTGAACTGTTGAACTACCCAAATCAAAACTCATTTGGCCGGCCTCAAAGAGCTCAGGCAGTGGTCTTGAGCCACCCAAACTCATCGATTTTGCATAGTTATTGAGAGCTGCTTTTGGATCCTCACGATACTGAAGCCACAACTGAAGCGCACCCAATTGTGCAATACCATATTCGATGTAATAAAACGGGTATGAAAAGAGGTGGAGTTGCTTTTGCCAACCCACTTTTCTCCAGTCTTCAAAACCGGACCAATCGAGGATCGAACCAAATCGATTTCCAAGTTTGAGCCATTGTTCGTGCCGTTCTTGCTTGTCGTGCCCAGGGTTGGTGTAAATCCAGTGTTGGAAGGCATCGATGGTTGCAATC
>DAVT01000052.1:1006-2099 GCA_002505685.1 Euryarchaeota archaeon UBA501
TGGAAGGCATCGATGGTTGCAATCCAAGCAAGAATTGAGACAATTCCCTCGAGGTGTTCACGAACCGCTCTGTTTGCTTCATCGCTCGTATAGAATTCATCCAAGAAATCGTGAGTTAGCAATTCCATTGACATGGCAGCCACTTCGCAGAACTCGATGGGTGCACTGCGGTAATCTACCAACGGTAGATGGTCAGCATAGATTGAGTGGAATGCGTGTCCTGCCTCATGCACCATCGTTTCCAAATCGCGCTGAAGCCCCGTCGCATTCATGAAAATGAATGGCTTTCTTGTGTGGTCTCTTTGAAGTTGGTAGCCTCCCGGTGCCTTGCCCTTGCGGCTATCTAGATCCAAACTTGTTCCGTCACGCAGAGAATCGAAGAATCCACCAAGTTCAGCAGACAATCGATGGAACATACGACTGGTTCCTGCCACCATCTCCTCGACTTCCGTAAATGGTTGCAATGGCTCGCGGCCCTGAACGTCATGCCCCATATCCCACATTCTGAGGCTGTCAAGCCCCAACGCCTCCATTCGTTCTCCATCGATTTCTCGCATTAAGGGAACACAAATTTTCTCAATAGCGGTTTGGAAGGCTTCACAATCCTCTGGAGTGTAATCAAATCGGCGTTTTGAATCAAACGTGTAGTCACGGAAATTTTCGTATCCTGCATTTTGAGCAACCTGATGGCGTAGTGCAATCATTTGGTCGAATATGTCATCGATTTCTTCCGCATCTTGGAAACGGCGCTCACCGACGGTCCGATAGGCACTTTCTCGAACTTCACGATCGTTCACTTGCAGATATTTTCCCATTTGTTGCATTGTCCGTTCTTCGCCATCAAATTCAACCGTCATCGCCCCACAAATCTCATTGTAGCGTTGCCCTAATTTCGTCAATTCTGTACCTAGAGGGATGTTCTCTTCACGGAACAATGCGATACCCATACGCGTATCTCGAAGCAAAACATTGTATTCGACTGAGTCCAACGCCTCCGCATGAGGGGATTCAGCTAATTTTCGATTTAATAAATCTCCCATTTTTGCAAGTTCGGGCTGAACCTGTTCTACAAAATCGAGGTAGGCTTGCTTGA
>DAVT01000052.1:2492-9449 GCA_002505685.1 Euryarchaeota archaeon UBA501
TATGCGTCAAAGCGACCCAATTCCAATAGCCAAGATTCCAACTCTTCGGCAGAATCAATCTCGCGATCCAAAAATTCCTGATAGAGGGGCTGAAGTTCATCCCAATTTCTGGCATTAAGGCCATCTACAGAGACCAAGGTTCCACCTCAGGGGTTGTTGACACGATTGCCTTGGGAACGAACTGATTTCGGACCATCCGGCAATCCATTTTCATCCCGTGTGTGTTTTTGGCAACGCCATACTTCAACCTCTGCTTCGACTTTCTCGATAATTTGCTCCAATTCCGGATGGTCAGGGTTGTTTTTCTTTGTCCAGCATCCCAAACAATGTCTCTCCCCTTCCACATCGACAAAATTCATCGGTGTACATTGGATGTTGCAAACAACGCATCTTCGCCAAGCGTGGTGCTTCGCCATGATTTCGGGCAAATCTTCGAGGCAATAAGGCGTTTCGTTTTGCCTTTTCAATTCTCAACTGAAATCAGCCAAGGTGATGTGTGCCAATGCGGAGCGTTCAATCGCATTGAAATCACCCGAACCTCCGCTTTCAATCTCCAATTCGAGTCGTTCAATACTATTCTCGCTCGGCATGGGCAGGTGCGGTAGCAAATCTGCCCCAAGAACGGTCATCAATCGATTCGCTTCTAGATCCAATTCATGCCGCTCAAGACTCGGCCAAGTAACATCCTGAATTTTTCCGGTGGGAAATTCAGGGAGGTGTACAAGCCAAGCAGTATCATCTCCATTTTGAATTCCTGCGCGCTCAAATCCGATTCGGATTTGGTGCGTGCCAGCAATCAGTCGAATGAATTCAACATCTACTGAATTTGCTCGCATTGTATCGTTTGCATGGCGTGCCGACAATCCCAACCAAGCAGTCCAAAGCTGCCTTTCACTCACTGCTGCAGGGCCACCGAGAAGCAACCATGAATCGTCTTTTCTCGAATCATTCATCGCCGAAATAAGCACATTTGAATCAGAAATTTTCTCATCGAATTTCAGGCCCCAACACGGATACGGTATGCGGGACATGACCAAAGGGAGTTGGCCCCCCCTCATCAATCGGTCGGCAATCACCTCTTCGCCTGAATCGCTCTTTCAGCAGATTGCATGATGTTCTGCACCAATTGTGGACTCCAGCCACGTTCATCTGCAAGTTTTTGAGCGGCTTTCTTGGTGATACCACAGATTTCGAGCGGAGTCCTATACCCGTGGTTCGCGAGTGTGCGTGCGCGAACTCGACCTACGCCGCGAATCGAGATTAGGGACAACAAATCTTCTCTGCAACCATTGGGTATTCTCCGGCGCATGATGTCTAGAATTTCGATTAATTCGACATCAGAATCGACCAATAGCGGGTCGGTTTCCTCATCGTTGGCACAAATTTGTCGTGCTGCATTCATCAACCAATCCGCATGGTCGACACGAACTCGCAAATCCCCAGGGGCAACTCCCAAATCACGCTCAATTTCTCTCAGCGTGCTCTCATCAATCCATTGCTCAAGCGTCCAAGCACTCTTGGCCAAACTCTCAGCCTCAGGCATGTATCCCAATGAGTTCAATTCATGTCCATCTAGAAGTGTTTGATCTGACATCGCACCGACTTTTTCGGACATCATTTGCATTTGTTTTCCAGATGGCCAAAGCGGAGGGAAATCAGGAGTGCAGGTGACCAAATGCAGTAGGGCCCAAGGTGAAATTGAGCGATCCTCAATGATTCTGCACAATATTTTTCGCGCTTTTCGCAATCCTTCACGAAGAATCAATCCGGATAATGGATCCAGATACAATCGACTCACACGTTCTCCAAATGGAGTTGCTGCATATGTCATCGCCGGAGAGTCAGGAATCACTTCTTCGGGAGGTGGCGTCGAAAGTTCTCCTGCGGTTTGGAAGCCAATGACAGCAGGACGTTTAGGCCGAGGCTTAGGCTCGACATATTCTTGCAAACCTACGCCTTCAATCGATTCTGCGCTTTGGGCCCACATTGGTTTTTCATCATCCCACTCTTCCTCAGTTTCAATAGATTCACTGGCAGCCAAGCGTTTTGCAACACTCGGGTCTTCACCGGTTCGTTCAATGAATCGATGTTCTGTTAACCAAGCGATGATTCCATCAATTCGCCCTTGCAACCAATCGTTTTCAACCCCATGTCCAAGGAAGGTTTGTTGGAAAAATCGACCCAATGAATCTCGGTCGCGCTGACCCCCGGTGGCGATCGCTGCTAGGACGTGTACCCGCATGGCAGGATCTGCTGCCAGTTTCGATTCAACATCCTCAGGGTCGTTATTGAAGTACAAATCAGCAATGTCATCGGCATGCTCCAAATGCCTTGCAATCAGCCATGCGTCACCCAACGGATCATACCGTGGTCGTCCAGCACGCCCCAACATTTGGTGGACTTCCATCCTCGGCAATGGTCGATTGAGTCCGTCATCCCAACGGGTGAGATCTCGTACAACAACTCGACGTGCCGGCAAATTCACACCTGCCGCCAAGGTTGGAGTAGCACAAATGGCGAACAGAATTCGATTGCGAAACGCATCTTCGATGATTCGCCTTTGTCCAGTGGTCAATCCAGCATGGTGGAAGGCAACACCGCCTCGCAGGGCTTCCGCAAGTCTCTCTCCCATCAGTGTTGATTCTTCACTTGATTCAACTTCGCGAGCCAGATCGGCCAGCTTTGCGATTCTCGCATCGACCTCAAATCCTTCTGGCGCTTTGTCGGATTCTTTCAACCAAGATTGCATGCGTTTGAAGAACCACTTTCCGAGTTTTGTGGCGCTTCCTTCAGCATAACGTCGTGTCGAGCGGAAGACGAGAACCTGTCCACCATCACTGACAGTTGAACTCAGAACATTGCGTAAATCATCCCCTTCATCATCCAAAGTAAACGGTGGAGGGAGTTCCATATTTTCGACATCCGGACCAACCTGAAGCCGAGGTTCCACCAATCCATCACAAACAGTTCCGTATCGAAGGATTACGGGGCGCCAATCAGATTGGATTTTTGTCGCCTTCAACCAATCTGCGATATCGTCGGCATTTCCAACAGTCGCTGAAAGTGCAATGATTTGTGCATCCGGACGTTCGTGTTTGACTCGGGCCAAGTTGACCTCCATGGTCGGTCCACGACTATGATCATGAATCAGGTGAACCTCATCGGCGACCACGATGCTGACTTGATTGAGAAACCCATCTCGATTCCGCATCAATGAGTCGAATTTTTCGCTGGTGGCAACAATGACATCCGCTTCATCCAGAGATACGGTTTCTCCGGCTCTATCTCCAACGGCCATGCCCACAGAGAATCCTAGATATTCGCCTGCTTGTCGTAATTCTCCGACTTTTTCGGAAGCCAGCGCCTTTAGCGGAACTAGATAGAACGCGCGACTACCTGGAGCATCCACAAGTATACGTTGAATGATGGCTAGGTAGGCGATCAAACTCTTTCCACTGGCCGTAGGAATGGCCAACAACAAGTTCTCCCCGGAAAGCGCGATTGGCAAAGCCTCTGCTTGAGGGGGATGAAGGCGCGTAATTTTCCATTCATCAACCAACAAATCGATGACGTTCTGAGGCAGGTCGAGTTCGCGAACCTCATCGACCATGGCATCTGACCCGTGTTCATCGTCCAAAAGGATACGGGTGTAGAGCCACGGAAGTCTGAAGTGCTCCCCAATGCTAAGGGGCTTCGATGGCAAGAGGCGAGGGACCCGAAGAAGAGTTGGCATCACGCCTTTCTCTCTTTGATGATGAGCCCGATATCAACGACTGGTTCGAGGTCGCCTTGGGCGCTGCGATGATTACGATGGGTCTTCATCAGTTGTTCAATCCAGGTGGTCTTTTCGAAACCGGAGTGATGCAGTGGTTGGGCGCTGCAGTAGTCGCTTTGGGATTCATTTTGCTCGGTCATGGAATCAAGGACATGTTGCTCAAAGAAGTGCGTTCCTCAATCATTCGTCTAGACATGGATGATGCTGGTAGTAGCATCGATTACGGACTAATCAGAGATGTTCTACTTCACCCCGATAAATATCAACAATTGCTCTATGATGCATATGAAATGGCATATGCAGATGGAATTCTCACAGAGGATGAGCGAAATGAGTTGAGTGCCCTCGCACGGGTTTTGCAGGTTCCAGAACGCAGTGCGGCTCGAATGGCCACACGGGCTGCGATTGAATCGGCTTTGGAAGACAACCACGTCTCTGAGGCCGAGATGGATTTGATTGTTGGCGCAGCCCGCCCACTAGGACTTTCTGACAAACAATTGGCACGCATCGTTGAGGCGTTAAGAGATCATGACTTGGACGCCGAAGAGCGAGCCATGCTCGACGAAATGTTGGATTCAATCCCCGACGAAGAAGAAGAGTGATTATTACAAGATTTCACTTGCCAAAGCCATCCCTTGTTCGCGTCGATCTTTCTCAACGACGGCGGCCGTAATCAATACACAGAACCCTGCGAATGTAACCCAAAAGTCGTGTGGAATTAACCCGTTTGAGGTTTCGATTCCTTGCGGGGTGATGAGATCATTGGCGTAAACAGAATTTGGGCGAATTGAGAGCTCCATCGCATCGATTCCACAATCACAGAATGAAACGGACAACAATTCCGGCTTGACCGCTTGTGTAATTGCTCGCCAATCGTTGGAACTGATTGTATCTGGGCGACTGGTCCAAGCAGGTGAAGTGAGAGAACCGATACCTGGGTCTGAAACCATATCCCAATCGATGTGCACTACACTTCCCCTCGGTTCCTCATCGACAATTAGCAGCGCTTCAAGAAGCAACAAATCCAGCGCGAGCAATCGTCCAGAGCGCAGAATAAATCGAACATCATTTTCTTCTGAAAGGCGACCATCATTCAATTTTCCAAAGACCAATCGATCTAAATCGACATTTTCCAATTCCTCTGCTTGAATTTGCCATCGCCCATCTCCAATTGGATGGAATGATTTGATGGTCAGCATAAGTTCGAGTTCTTCGCCCTCATTCATGCCCATGAATCCACCATACCACTGAGGGCCAAACTCCCCTTGATCATCATGCACAACTCCCTGATAGATTCGATTCAATCTCTTCTCAAGCAACTCATCAAATGTCATTTCTCCAGGATTTGGAGACTCATTTGAAATCGAGATAGCAGGAGAAATGATGCCGCCAAAGAGAAGCAATAGAATTGCAACTGGTAGCAAGAATCGCGGTAACCAAGGGGATGAGAGTTTCATCAAATAACCACTCAATGCAATCAAAATCGAAACACTCGCAAGAACCATTGTCATCACGCCCGCCCCTGCCGATTGGCTGGATTTTTCGGTTTGTCCGACCTGTGAACTTCCCGTATCCCAAGTCGCATCTCCTGTAAATTCCTCAGGGGTCGTACTTCCAATTCCCATGATTGTTTGCGAGCCGGTGAAACTGTATGTCTGATACCTGTCATTCATTCCATTCCAACAAAGAGTGTGTTCTCCTGCCTTGGGTTCTATCCAGCGGATATCGTTGACGACAAGATCCCCCTCGTATTTGGTCCGAATTTCAGGCATACCCTCCGAACGCCCCTCTTCATCCCAGAAATCGGGTATGACATTCGATTGTTCGACTTCAGATGGGGCAGAATCCCATGAAATGGACACCGATATTGAACTCAGTTGGTCATCTACATCGAATTGAAAACAATCCACATCTGCACCCATCAATCCTCCTTTTGTTGAGGTGCCCATCAGTGTAATTTCACGAGGTTCAGAAAAACTGGTTGGCTCATCGAAATTGGATTCGGAAGCATCGATACTCCATTCAATGGGTAAATCGATTTTTGATTCCCCAGCCAAATACAATTCCCAAGTGACAGGTTGTTCAATATCAAAGGAGATGCGAACGAATACCTCGTCCCCGGAGGCTATAATTCGACCATTTGAATAATCGATTTCGACATTTTCAAGGACATACGCACCTTGATTTCCAACCGAAGGTGGTTCGATTATCCAAGAATTGGAAGATGGTCCTACAACCAATTCGACATACAAATCAGGTCTCGTAATACCCAAGCCATCTTCGGTAATTCGCAAGTCGAATACCATTCTCTCGACAATACCAGGTAGTAGGCTCACTGTGGTTTGATCTGGACTCATTGGGAATTCGAGAACAACAGTTACCGGTTGTGCGGGATTGGCTTGCCGCTCTTCTCCACTGAGCACCGAGTCTCCCACCGCTTGGGTGGACAACGAGCAACTTTCATTCGAGCACACCAGATTCAATCTCTGATTTTCCATTGATAAATCAGCGGTTACAATCGGGGAATAAAGGAGTGCAATCAAGGCGAATGAGACCATCCAATGACCCCACCGCATACCCTCAGGAATGAGGCATGGGGCTTAGCCCTTCGTCCGTTATGATTCGACAGAAACATCAATCAGAACAACATGACATTCACGGCATCGATACCGACCATTTCCCTTGCGATTTCGAGGATGTTCTTTGGAGCATTGCGGGCATGTCCACAACCACTTGGCTCTATTTCTTCGCAAATGTTCACCAAACGCCTTGCCCATTTTTGTTGCCGTCGTGTTTGGCCAAAGTGCCTCAAGTGTTCGAAAGGTTCTATCATGGCCCGCAAATCCTAGTGCATGCAGAAATTCGTGATAGAGCAAAAACGCTGCATACAATCTCCATTCTTCCTGTAAAGAAACGGGGTGAACATCGACACATCGAACGTCAGAGGGACCCGATATTTCCGATTTCACAACCCCTTTTCGATAACGGCAAACCGCGTGCAACCTCGATGCATCACGACGAAGAAAACCCAGTTTGATGTCGTGTAATTCGTCTATGGGAAGTTGGTTGATTTGTGGGATTTGGTGCATTGTCATAATCACCGAGTTGGCAATTTTTGACAAGACCGCATCATCGTCCATGTCCCACCCTCAACTTCACCGTTCATCAACATGACCGAAAAA
>DAVT01000140.1:0-24418 GCA_002505685.1 Euryarchaeota archaeon UBA501
CTCAGGCCCGCTCTCTGGCTGGCTTCGAGTCGGCTTGAAAGGGGCGAAACGGGGGCAGAAATTTGGTAGTAAAGAGTTCAACAAAGAAGCGCTTGGTTGAATTGGGCGTTTCGGAAGAACATGCACACAAGTTGGCCGATGATGCAAACATGGATGCCATCAAGCAAATGAGCGTCGAAGAGGTTGCAACAAAAATCGGGATTGACTCGGATAGTGCTGAGATTGAGAAAATCATGGGCATTATTCGTGAGCAGGGTACTCGAAAGCGTACCAGGTCACGTCGAATTACCATTTCACAAAAGGCGTTGGACGATGATGACATTCCACAAGGGGTGGATCGCTTCAACGTCCTGAACCACGGTTTGGTCCCCCACCACGAATTGGTTCCTATGGACGAAGAGGCTACAATGCTCGCACCTTGGGGCCTCGAAATGGAAGACATTTCAGGTGAAGGTACTCGATTGGCTAAAGAATTGCTCCCAAAGATTCTGATTACTGATCCTGCCGTCCAAGTACTCAAGGAAATGGCAGAATCTGAAAATGATGAGTTGCCTGCAGGTTGGCTAACGAACCGTGTCGTGAAAGTCGAGCGGTATAGCCTATCATCGGGAACAACAACGGCCTATCGGCTGATTGTGGAGGAAAATTAAGGAGGGAATATGATGAAGGAAATTATTGAGAGTTACTTCCGTGAACGAAGTTTGGTTAACCACCAACTTGCGTCTTACAACGACTGTATACCTTCCACTGACTCACAAAGTAGTCGGTTCGAAGAAATCGTAAGAAATATTCGCATCGGTACTGAAGAAGCAATAGACGATGATGAGGGGGGTCTCATCAAACTCGACGTACTAGATCATGACATTCAAGTTCGTATGAAAAATATGACCTTAGGTCCACCGACAATCCGTGAGGCAAACGGTTCAGAACACCCGTCCCTTCCACTTGAGTGCCGTCTACGAAAGTTGACCTACATGTCTCCGATTTATCTTGACTTTACCATTCACCGAGATGACCTACCTCAACCTATCGTTGAGGATCGAGTGCAAATTGGAAGCGTACCCATCATGGTCCGCAGTCGCAGATGCAATCTGAATCCTGCACACATCGATGCCAACAGAAACTTGTCTCCGAATCAAAGTGAGGAAGACAAGGAGCACTACCACCGTTTGCTGGAAGGCAAGGGCGAAGACCCCCACGATCCAGGTGGCTATTTCATCATCAACGGTACAGAACGCGTATTGATTTCTATGGAGGATTTGGCGCCAAATCGAGTTACTGTAGAGATGAACAAGCGCTATGCTAGAAAGACTGAAGTTGCCAAGATTTTCTCTCAAAAAGATGGTGTCCGTAAACCACTAACCGTTGAGAAGCGCAAAGATGGTATGCTGATGGTGAAGATTAGCAGTGCCGGAACAACAGCAATTCCCGTTGTACTCCTCATGCGTGCATTGGGAATTGACAACGATCAGGAAATTTTCCAAGCGATTGCTGGACCGACTGAAACGTTCAAGTTTATTGTTGCAAACCTCAACGAAGTCAAGGACAATGAAGAGTACAATGTTGAGAATCAGGAAGAAGCCATGCAGTGGTTGGAGAAGAAATTCGCTGCTGGTCAACAAAAGGAATACCGGGAACAGCGAATTCAGAATTTGCTTGACAAGGAACTTTTGCCACATCTAGGTAATACGGATGACAACCGCAAGAAGAAGGCAATTTTCCTAGGTCGAATCGTTCGGCAGGTCCTTGAAATGGCTATCGACAACAAGGAACCAAACGACAAGGACCACTATGCAAACAAGCGCGTAAGGCTTGCTGGTGATCTAATTGAGGATTTGTTCCGAGTTTCTCTGCAACAATTGGCTCGTGACCTGAAGTACCAACTTGAGCGCCACCACAACCGCAAGCGGGATCTGAAAATCACCTCCTGCCTTAGGCCGGATGTATTGACCTCAAAGGTCATGCACGCACTCGCAACAGGAAATTGGGTTGGTGGAAGAAGCGGTGTCAGCCAATTGCTTGACCGCACCTCATTCTTGGCCGCACTTTCACACATGCGCCGCGTAACCAGTCCTTTGGTCAGAAGTCAACCTCACTTCGAGGCACGTGACCTTCACCCCACACAATGGGGGCGACTATGTCCGAACGAAACCCCCGAAGGGCAAAATTGTGGTCTGGTAAAGAACGCAGCTCAGATGGTTGATATTTCGGAAGCCGTCAGTGAAGAGGAAGTCAAGGCCTTGCTCGCCGAGGCCGATGTGGATCCTAACCCAGTTGGATGGGCAGATGGTGCTAGAGTGCACGTCAATGGTGACATTTTCGGACTCCACATGAACCCACATAAACTCGTTGAACACTTCAAGCGACGGCGCCGAAGCGGCCGAATTCGTTCGGAAGTGAGCATCCGTCACGATGCCGTTAACCGTGACATTTTCATCAACACCGACAAGGGTCGAATTCTTCGGCCACTTTTGGTTCTCGATGGAGGCAGCATGGTATTGTCAAAGGAATATCTTGATGGTTTGAAAGACCGCTCAATTTCCTTCAAGGATTTGGTGAATGAAGGTGTCGTAGAATGGGTCGATGCAGAAGAAGAAGAAGACCTTCTCGTAGCACCTCGACCATTCGATTTGCCCCAGACTAGTCCGAAGAACGGGCGACCAATCAATCCAGCCAAGGTGGAATGGTTGAATATGGGTGCAGAAGGAATCTCCAAGGCCAAATTGAGTGCCGAAGTAATCATGCCCAATGGCGAAGTAGTTCAAGAGAAATTCAGCATCCCGTTGAATTACTACCAAGAGGATTTGGACAAACTACGTCGTAAGGAAAAGAAGACAGGACAAGTACTCATTTACACGCACGTTGAAATTGACCCACAGTTGATTCTCGGTGTCTGTGCATCTCTAGTGCCATATCCCGAACACAACTCAACACCGCGTGTTACAGGTGGTACGGCAATGGTCAAACAATCATTGGGCCTTCCATCTGCAAATGGTCGCCTACGACCAGACACACGTCAACACATTCTACACTACACTCAGAACTCAATGACTGGTACACGTGCTATGGATGCAACCAATTTCATTCGTCGACCAGCTGGCCAGAATTTCGTGGTCGCAATCTTGAGTCACCATGGATACAACATGCAAGACGCAGTTATCATGAATCGTGGCAGCGTCGAGAGAGCCTTGGGTCGTTCGACATTTATCCGGACCTATAATGCGGAACGAAAGCGATTCCCCGGTGGACAAGTCGATGAGATTGAAATCCCAGGTTCTGGACTAGATGAAGTCAAGGGATTGAAAGCTCCTGAGGCATATGCGCATCTAGAGAACGATGGCCTACCAACTCCAGAGACTGAGATTAGTAGCAAGCCCGAGGATCGCGACAGAGTCCCACAGGTGTTGGTTGGGAAGACAAGTCCCCCTAGATTCTTGGAAGAATCGCATGGTGCTTTCTTGCAGGCTCAAGAGCGCAGAGAATCGAGCATGAACGTTCGACATGGAGAAGGTGGTTTTGTCGATAACGTATTCGTTACAGAATCACTCGACTCAGGCCGCTTGGTAAGAATCACTCTGCGGACAAATCGAATTCCCGAACTGGGCGATAAGTTCGCTAGCCGTCACGGTCAGAAGGGTGTCATTGGTCGCTTGGTCGACCCAGAGGATATGCCCTTCACAGTAGATGGAGTGATTCCTGATTTGCTCATCAATCCGCACGCTATTCCGTCCCGAATGACAGTTGCCCACATTCTCGAGATGATTGGTGGTAAAGTCGGTTCTATGGAAGGCCGGCTTATCGATGGTACTGCGTTTAGTGGTGAGAAGGAAGATAGTCTACGAGAAGGTCTACTCCGCCATGGGTTTGCTCACACAGGACGCGAGTCTATGGTCAACGGTGAAACAGGTGAAGAATTCCCTGCCCAGATTTTCGTCGGCGTCATCTACTACCAGAAGCTACACCACATGGTGAGTGGTAAGATTCACGCCCGTAGCCGTGGGCGCGTACAAATTCTAACCCGTCAGCCGACCGAAGGCCGTGCACGACAGGGTGGTCTACGATTCGGTGAGATGGAGCGTGACTGCCTGATTGCACACGGTGCTTCGATGGTCATCAAAGATCGACTACTCGACGAATCGGATGGATGGGAATTGTATGTCTGTGCCGAGAGCGGCCATATCGCTTATTGGGACTGGCGAAAACGATGTTATGTCAGCCCGGTACATGGAGATAAGGCAGAAGTTTTCCCGGTATCGACATCATATGCATTCAAACTACTCCTGGATGAGATGAAATCACTTGGAGTGGCCATGAGACTTGAACTGGAGGACCGAAGATGAACCGAGACGTTGCAACCATTCCGAAGCGTATTGCTTCAATCAAGTTTAGCTTGATGGACCCTAATGAAATTCGAAAGATGTCTGCCGTTGAGGTCAAGACTGCAGATACCTACAAGGACGATGGTCACGCTTACAGACAAGGTTTGATGGATAACCGCATGGGTGTTATCGAACCAGGTGTTCGATGTGAAACATGTGGGAACAAGCACGATGTCTGTCCAAGTCACTTTGGACACATTCAGCTTGAATTGCCCGTGGTCCACATTGGATTCACCAATCTGCTCAAGACCGCTTTGAAGTCAACATGTAACACATGTAGTCGAGTTCTACTGCACGAGCGAGAAGGTACACACCCTATCGACCCAGAGAAGTCAGAGCAAGATTACTATCGCGCACGTGTGCTTGACGTCATTCAGAAGCACGGCGTAGGTTCGACAGAATTCAAGAAGATAATCAAGGAAATCGTCAAGATTTGTTCAGGTGCCAAGCGTGCAGTTTGCATGCACTGTGGTGCTGAACAGGGTAAGATTGTGCTCGATAAACCGACCACCTTCAAGGAGAAGAAGATGGACAAAGGCGAGCATAAGTTGAATGCTAGAGATATACGAGAATGGTTGGAAAGAATCCCTGATGAAGATTTGATTTACATTGGTATGGATTACAATGCCAGCCGACCCGAGTGGACGATTATGCGTGTTCTACCAGTTCCCCCAATCACTGTCCGCCCGTCTATTACATTGGATAGTGGTGACCGAAGTGAGGACGATCTTACTCACAAACTAGTGGACGTACTACGTATCAACCAGCGCCTACGTGAAAACCGAGATGCTGGAGCACCACAACTGATTGTTGAGGACCTATGGGAGCTTCTACAGTACCACATCACGACTTACTTTGATAACCAAACCGCGGGAATCCCCCCTGCTCGACATCGTTCAGGCAGACCATTGAAGACATTGACACAACGCCTCAAAGGAAAAGAAGGTCGTTTCCGTAGCAATCTATCAGGTAAGCGTGTCAACTTCTGTGCGCGAACCGTAATCAGTCCAGACCCCAATTTGGGAATCAATGCAGTGGGCGTACCAGTTCAGTCCGCAAAGGAATTGACCGTACCCATTCGTGCTACAGGACGAAACCGTGAGCAATTGCGTCAGATGATTTTGCGTGGTCCAGACATCCACCCTGGTGTGAATTACATCATACGTGGAGACAGACACAGGATTCGAATTACAGATCGTACCAAATTCATCAATGCTGGATTTAGATGCCACAACCCTGAGTGTCATTCTGGCGATGTTGAGCGTGGAGAACCTTACCCCGGGCTTCGTCCGGACTTGAATGAGGTTTTACCAGCTCCAAATTTCCTTCCTGGAATGGAGATTGAGGAAGAGATTACTCGCGTTGATGGGGATACACAGAGCAAGTGGATTCCAAACCTGGAAGCCACCCTTTGCAACCTGCGTGCAGAAGATGCCAATGGAAAACCACTCGATTCGGGAGACCCGAGGGCGATTATTCACCAGCGCTGGGTATTTGAGCGTGAAAATCCAGGTCAACCTTTCCCACCCGAACTTGAAGTTCATTGCCCGCATTGTGGTAGCCCAGAAATCGCAGAAGATACGCGAAGCAAGGTAGAGGACCGCCTATCAACCGTGGATTTGGAAGGAAACCCACGCCCTGGTATGATAGTCGAGCGCCACCTAATCGATGGTGATGTTGCAATTTTCAACCGACAACCCTCATTGCACAGAATGTCAATGATGGTTCACGAAGTTCGTGTCATGCAGGGCAAGACGTTCAGATTCAATTTGGCAGTTTGTACACCCTACAACGCTGATTTCGATGGCGACGAAATGAATCTACACGTAATTCAGTCCGAAGAAGCAAGGGCGGAAGCCAAGATTTTGATGCGAGTTCAAGAACATATCATTACGCCCAGATATGGGGGTTCTGTCATTGGTGGTATCCACGATCACATTTCAGGTGCCTATTTGCTGAGCAACAACAATCCATTCGTACCCAAACCACTTGCACTCGATGTAATGGGTCAAATCGGTTGGTCCGGAGAGTTGCCAAAGGAAAGTACTGTTGACGGTGTCGCCGGATATTACGGTCGAGAACTGTTCAGTTTGATTATCCCTGATGGATTCAGTCTCCGTTACACCAGTCGAAGCCAAGATGAGGTGTCGATTGAGGGTGGGAAAGTCCTCAGTGGCACTTTGGATAAGCGGGCCATTGGTGCTGAAGACGGCCGTCTTCTCGATGCCGTCGTTCAAACTCATGGTACGGCAATAGGTGCCAAGTTCCTAAACGACATGACAAAGTTGACCATCGGAATTTGTACTGCACTGGGCTTCACCACAGGAATTGATGACGAAGATTTGCCCGCCGAAGCTCGAGAATTGATTGCACTACGAAATGCTGAAGCCAGTCAAGCGGTGGATGCTGAACTTGAGAAGTTCGGCGCAGATGGACGCAAGTACGAAACACGACCAGGACGAACACCATTGGAAACACTTGAAGAGAATATCCTGCAGATTTTGGATCAGTGCAAGGCAGAGACAGGTAATATCGCGAAGGAACACCTTGCAGATGACAACCCAGCGGTCATGATGGCCGTTTCGGGCGCACGTGGTTCCATGGACAACTTGGCTATGATGGCCGGTTCGATCGGTCAACCAAAGGTTCGAGGTAAGCGACTTGAGCGTGGTTACAATGACCGTGTTTTGGCTCACTTCCAGCGTGGAGTGAAAGGTGCTAAGGAGAAGGGATTCGTCGCATCTTCGTTCAAGCGAGGTTTGGAACCCACAGAGTTCTTCATGCTCTCAGTATCGGGTCGAGAATCTCTAGTCGATACGGCGGTTCGAACAAGTAAGTCTGGTTACATGCAGCGCCGGCTAATCAACGCTATGGATGACCTCAAGGTTTGGAACGATGGACAACAATCGGTGCGAAACACAGCAAACAGAATCATCCAATTCCAGTTCGGTGAAGACGGAATTGACCCCTGTCGCTCATTGAAGGGCAAACCTGTCAATGTCGAACAGATTCTAGATGATGTACTGGGAGGTGGAAACTGATGGTAGTAAAGTCGGCAACCAAGAAGAAGCTCATGGACATGGGTGTGCAAGAAGAATTCTCGCACAAACTTGCGGATGATCGCAAGTGGGATGATGTGAAAATTTTGACACCCGGGGAAATCGCACAAATTTGTGGACTGGCATCCGATGAAGCCACTGCGATCCACAATACACTTGCACAATTCGGCAAATCGGGAGGGGGAGAATCCGGCTCTGCAACCACCACTGTGGTCCGCCGAAGAAAGGCAATTCGCCGTGGTACTCAGAGAGACCTTGCACTGCAAACCTACGATGTGGACTCCAAGATGGCACATATCCGCAGAGATATCAATTCAGATGACCCCATTTTCCAAGCATTGGATAAGGCTGCAGATTCTGAAGGTATCCAACTCACTGATCGTTTGAAGGAAAATTTAGCCGAGGGTGTTCGTTCAAGAGGGAAGGCAAAGTTGACTCCGGCTCAAGCGAAGAAGATAGTTTCTGCAGCAGGAAATGAGGTAACTCGTGCCAGCGTCGACCCATTCGAAGCGGTTGGCATTGTTACTGCTCAATCCATTGGCGAACCTGGAACACAGATGACCATGCGAACATTCCACTATGCGGGTGTGGCTACAGTCAACGTGACCCAAGGTCTTCCAAGAATCATTGAAATCGTGGATGCGCGGAAGACTCCAGACACGCCAACCATGAATATCTATGTAGAAGAATTAGATCTAAAAGGGAAACCATTGGCAGGAAATGAATCCGCCGTTCAGAAGTTAGCAGCATCTCTTGAAACGACAACCACCCAAGACATTGCAGATATTGATGTCGAAGTGGCACAACGTTACATCATGCTCAAACTAAAAAATTCGCACTTGAAGTTGAAGAACATGACAGGTGCTGAGGTGCGTGACAAGCTTTCTCGTGCTCTACGCCTATTCATCGCTGTTGAGGATGGGTCCGAAGCCAAGCCTAAGATTCTGAAAATCGTCCCCGGGGTTGCAAAAGAAGATGATTTGAAGGATATCGATACAAATCCACCAACTTATACTGAGTTGTTGCAACTTGAAGAGAAGATTAAGACACTTCGATTGAAGGGTGTAAAGGACATCGAGCGAGCAAATGTTCAGAAGGACCGTGATGGTCAGTATTACATTTCGACAATCGGCTCCAACTTAGCCAAGGTATCTGATTTCGCGGGAGTAGATCGCAGCCGAACATACACCAACAACATCATGGAAATTCATGATTACTTGGGTATTGAAGCGGCTCGACAAGCCATCATCAACGAGATGATTCTAACCCTTGAAGGTGCCCGTTTGGATGTAGATTCTCGCCACCTTCTATTGGTGGCAGATGTCATGACAAGTGAAGGTGAAGTTCGGGCAATTGGACGCCACGGTGTATCGGGTACCAAGCACAGTATCCTTGCAAGAGCCGCATTCGAAGTTACGGTGAATCACCTGCTTCAAGCAGGCATTATCGGTGAGCGTGATAATTTGACAGGTGTTGCTGAAAACATCATTGTTGGGCAACCGATTGCACTAGGGACTGGAAGTGTAGAACTTTACTACATCCCAGAAAATGATTGATATTCGACCATGAGAAGCAATAGTGGAGAATGGAGGAATAAAAATGGACTTAAGTCGACAACTGAAAACTGCAATAAAAACTGGCGATTTGACTTTCGGTCAAAACCAAGCAACAGATGCTTGTGCCAACGGTCAAGCAAAATTGGTTATTTTTGCTGTAAACTGCCCACAAGAATACATCGATGACCTGCGTGCAAGGCACCCCGACGTGCCCATGCATCGCACAGATTTGGTCAATCGTGAATTGGGATCTGCTTGTGCAAAACCTTTCCCGGTCAGCACCATTTGTGTGCGTGGAGAGGGTGGTAGTGAGTTGCTAAGTTTGCCACCGAATTTGGATTAAGCTCACAAAACCAGTTTGTGAGTCGAAGAACTGGCGGAGTATTCAAGCACGGAGCGGTCGCCGTAGGCGACCATGGAGTCTCTGATTCGAGATTTGCTCAAGCAACTCGGGGCGACACTTGAATCAGCACCTCCACATGTCCCATGTCCAGGGATTACCCTGCTGGGGGTATTGTCACGACCCCCGGTCACACAAAACGGCCCGAAGTTGTCTACGGGCACACATGTTTGGCATGCGCACGATGGTTGGGCACCCTTGGACAACTTGGAAATCGAGCGTTGGTTGGTGGATGCACCCGCCGGTGTCCATTGGATGTTGTCTGAACGCCCTCTTCGTCTTGAACAACGACCAACTCAAGAGGGAGTAGATTACGAGGTTTGGGGCCCTGAGCGATTTGCCCAATGGCTTGGTAATGCGATTCTGAATGGCGATTTGAACGCCACCATCCCGACATCGCTTATTCAATCTTCAGAAATTACTGAAGCAGAACATGTAAAGCCCGTTCAGGTAGAACTTGGACCCACGGCATTCCGGCCACAAGTCGAATTGCAAACTGTGCTGGAAAAGTTGGCGCTAACTCATGCTGAACACCGCCCGGTATTGTTGAGTGGGAGAGTTTGGACCATTACAGGAATTTTGCGAGGCCCAGAAAATGCTGCTGAAAGAGGGTGGTGGGAGTTGGTTGAAGATCCATACTCGGGTGAGATTCTCCAGCTTGAAGGGATTGAAAAATTGGACTTTATTCCAAACTTGGAGCGTATGGAACCCGATAGTTGGCCTGATGAATCACAGGTCGCACCACATTTGGCAAAAATGTGTGAGGAGCGACGACACTATGTTGTCACAGAATCAAGCGGGACTCACCAAGTGCAAGGAAGTGTTCTACATTGGTGGAAATTGGATCCTTCTAGTGCAGAAATGACGCCTCGACTCGCCCTGCTTCCTGCTTGGCAAATTCGGATACCTGAACGTGGTATTGCACTGATTCACGGCCTAAATGGTCAATTGATTCCGATGTGAAATCACGTCAAGACTTCATCCAATCGATCCTGCTCAACCGCTCGCCGGATTTCCATAGCGATTCTGCGTCCGCTACTCATCGTTTTTCTCCAAGTTGCGTTTCCATATGGGTGACCGACGTTGACGTGAACATTTGTTCCACCACCCAACCTTGGAGCCACATCGTAGATGTAGTAATCCATGTCTTTATCGATGCATGTTTGCAAACAGAATGGTCCAATGATTCCAGGGTCGTAGTGTTCTTTGCTAGCAGTGATGAATTTCTCCCCCAACTCAAATGCTTTCTCAAGTAAACTTTCACGAATGGTTGCAGTATTGTGCCCAACGACCGTCATCTCAGGAATTTGCTGGTGTGCTGGCATTGTCATCTGCTGTGGGGCGGGGAGTCGGACATGGCCATCCAGTGATGATTCAAATCTCCAATCTACGCCTAGCAACTCTAGTTTGGGCATATCTTCTTCCAAAGGGCTGTAAAAGAAATTCAGGTTGAAAACAGGGCCAATGACATAGCGTTCAATTCTTGCTCCATCCAAACTGGCTTGATCGATAACACCCTCTTTGAGCAATGTTGTGGCTTTCTGGGTGTACTCTTCAAATGAGGAACATGTGAAGAATCCTCGCTCTAATTTCTTCTGAGCATGATGCAACTTGACTATGACAAGGCAATCGATTTCTTCTGGATCTTCGATGGCTTCTGGATAAGGTAGTCCGGCTTGCTCTAGAATCCAATAGTAATCCTGTTCTTCTGTTCGTTCTTCCATCCTCAGCATGTTTCTGCTACCGAATAATGGGACGCGAAAATCGTTCTCAATACTCTGAATTGGGCTATATGATGTGAATGAACGGTTTGGGATGTAAATCACATTTCTGTCACGCATTTGTTGCTGGAAATCCGGAGCCATTACATCGTGAAACGAGTCGAGAACAATTGCTTTGTCCACCATACCTCTTGTCACTCTACCAGACGAATTTCGGAGTGTCCTGAAATATTCAGAGTATGTCTTTTCACGCCCCTTTTGGCAATACGCAACTGTTGGAAACCCTTCCTCGATTGCACCATCACAAATATCCAATGCGCTATGACTTGCCGTCATCCCAATTCGCAATTTCAATTGATCATAGTCATCAATGATTGAGCGAATTTCGTCTGAACCAATCATCTGGTTAACCACCACGCTGCAATGCCATCAGTTCATCCGTGGACAACGTTTCTCCCGACATTAGTTTGGACATAAGGTCCTGAACTTCGACGCGAGCTGGTGCTCCTTTCCCGCCTTGCCCTGAATCGGTGTCTTTACCACGATTGTTGTGCGCTCTGACGATATCTAGAATTGAGTGCAGGCAACGGAGGCTAACAATGTAACTTTGGTGCGCTTGGTCGGCTTCTCTCTTTGCTCGGCGCACCTCGGCCTGACTTGAATCAGCTTGCTCTCGCAAGCGATCTACTTCTTCGCTGAGTTTTAGCATTAAATCGTGCGCTTCTTGGGCGGAACTTGCCGCTTCAGTTACCGCTTGATGAGAGATTTCTTGGGCTTCAATTGCAGCTCTCAGGGCCTCTCTAGCCTCCTTGAGTTCTACATTGGAATCCTCTTTTTCCGACATGTCTCGCAACTTCCTTTTCATTCTCTTCAAGCGATCCATTGCCTTATCTTCGTTGGAGCCCACATGCTTCCCCATTTCAAATTCGTTTTCAAGAATCTGAATTTTCCTTCGTAGAGAAGCTGGAGTATCTTCCTTGTTCCTTCGACCGCGTCGATCATTCCGACCCTGTTCTTGATTGGATTCGGGACTCAATTCCCTGATGACATCCTTGGCATCTCGTACAAGTTGGTTCTTCTCCGAACGATCGTTCTTCGCCGTCCGAACAGCCGCATTTGCATCATCGCGGATGACTTTCTGCCTCTGTACTTCGGAAATCAACTCTCGAACCTGACTATTGTAGGAATTTCGCGTACCGATAAATCCCCGCATTTTCTCGTTCAGTTCATCTCGAACGTCTCGGTTCGATGTGGCTTTTTTGTCAACAATTTTGCGAAGTTCTTCGAGCTTCGGTAGAATCTCTTCCATCAAAATCACCACAATGACCGATAACGGTCAACTCAATCAACAGTCCCATATGGCAATGCCATATAATCGCTGCTCTCTGCCATCGCCCCCTATGGGGGCGTTTTTCTCATGTTGAACTGAATCATAGAGAACGATTAAACCCCGCCCGTGAAGCGCAGTGACTGATTCACATGTTCATAGATGGAATGCCCGGGATGGACCGAGTTTTAGCCACAGATGTCAACCCACCTTACCTTACATTGGTCACAGGACCTCCGGGTTCAATGAAATCATCATTCTGCCTATCTATGGCCTCCAATCACTTGCGACAGTCAGGTGGATTCGGATTATACTGCACAGTTGAGGAAACGACTGGTAGTTTACTTCGGGCATCGCATTCACTAGGACTTTCCCTCCCACAAAATTTGCAAATCACCGATTTCACAGAATTGAGAAATGAGAATGAAGCTATGGATTATCTCAAATTCACTCAGAAAATGATAGAGCATTTCAAGCGAGAGAGAGGTGATGCATTCTCAGTATTCGTGCTAGATTCATTGGGTGCGATTTACAGTCTTACCAGCGTGGATGAAGAAATGCGGAAAAGGATGTTCAGATTTTTTGAATTCTGTAGAAGTCAAAACCTGCACACATTCGTAATCACTGAACGTCAGGCTGGAGAGCATGCCGAACTGGAAGGAAACGAAGGATTCCTCGCCGACTGCATCCTAAATTTGGGGCTTGATCGTCGGAATGGGCAAATTGTTCGCACTTTACAAATCGAAAAAATGCGGCATGTACGGCATTCTATGGAAAAGCAAGCGATGGAAGTTACTGGTGCTGGGGTTTGCTTACTAGGCCCTCTTTTCGATTAAGCCAAATCGAGCATTCGACTGGCCGCATCCTGTAGAACAGTTCGTGCTAAGCCGACGTTTAGATTGTGTGTGGCAACGATTAACAAAATTCGATTTTCATCCACTCGATTGGATAGCAAAACCACCTCACTTGTTCGAATCATCATTTTTGCGGGCATCTCCGCTGCGAGTTGATCCAATCCAAACCAAATGGCTGCAATTGCTGCCGCTTTCGGGTTCTCTGGTACCGAATCAATTGGCAACGCATCTGGTCCAATCAATGCAACCCATTGAACTGCTTCGCACTCAAGAACATCCTGCATCAAGCGCCCTCGCATGTTCGTGCGTGAACTAGACAGGGCATCATTGTGACGATGCGAAATTACGCAATGGCCCCTTCATTAGCCAACCATCATTACCGCCGTAGAAACCAGAAATGTATCCCTTTGGACGCAAGCCTCGACGGTGGTACATTTGAATCGCTATCGAATTGTCTTGTCGAACCTCAAGCTGCACGTGATTTATTCCAACCATTCTGGCAGCCTCTGCAAATTTAGACCAACCTCTGGATCCATGGCCTAGGCTTTGCAATTGTTCTGAAACTGAAAACGCCAGAACTCTGGCTTGGGTGTTACTCAACCTCATCGCCCAAAAAATCCCATAATCGATGTCTCCATCAGAAAGAATCCAATTTCCAAAATTTTCGTCAAGGGGCAAGTTTCGCAATCGATCTATTTCGTAAGCCTCTCCCGTAGTTTGCAAAATCAGCTCGCGAATTCGATTCAATTTCTGACGACTCCAGTTTTTCAATGGCGAGGACTGCACCCATTTCAGGCTAGTCAAATTATCACCGTTGACGTTTTTCTCGCTCGTCAGAATTGAGTGTCCGTCGTCTACCACGAGCCGCTCCAACCTGCCTTCTTCTCGGTTTCTTTGGTGCATCAGACTTCTTTTCACCATCGTCTTTTGCCATTTCGTTCAGCGATTGTAAACCTCCGCTATTCAATAGTGCACTGAGGTCCTCCATCGACAAACTTTCACCACTACTGGCTCGTGACTTCACATCCTCGATGCGGAGTCCAATTTTCTTCCTAGATCCTTTTGCTGATTTTTTCCGTACTCTAGAAAAAGCCTCCAAGCGACCAATTTCTCGCCTCATCTTTTTCAATTCGGAACGTTGTAATTTGATTGATTCTAACATCTCAGCAATCCGCTCATTCAATCTGCGAATTTCCTTTGGGTTCGCCTTCTGTCCAGGTGCTTCTTCACGAGCCTCTTCTGCAATACTCTTACGCTCATCCCTCAACTGATCCAATTGTTTCAATTTCTCATCTTGGTTTCTGAGCAATTCGATGTATTGCTGATGTAATTCATTGCCGAGGACCTTCTTGGCATACATGGCTTTGAGTTCAAAGAAGAATGAAAATAATTTAATTTCATGATCGCGATTTGGCATTTTTGACAAGTCATTGGGTATAGTGGCCAACCGACGATGAGTTTCAGACATTCTCTGCAAGATAATTTCCAATGGTGGAGGCACGTTTTGGTTAATTTCATCCCGCTGTGCCTTCGTTTTCTGCGCTTCCGCTCGGATTTTTCTGAATTCATTTAGGAGCACGGTTCGTTCCTGACTATTTCCTCGCGTGGATTCCTGAATCGCCCGAAGAGATTGCACCAAGGAAATTTCACTTTCTCGTTCCTGTTGCAGCCTCTGCAATTCCGTTTCTCCAGCCTGAATTTGAGCTTTCATTGAAGTAATCAACTCGGCTATTTCCGAGTCTGTCGAATCCTGTAAATCATCGAATAAACCCTCTTTTTGAGGTGATTTACGGCGTTGTTTTTTGTTGGAAGTCATTCTTCCTCACCGCCTTCTAATTTTGCTGAAATGGGTAAATCAGCACTCTTTCTACGGATACTTGATGGCCCCCCTGAATCCACTTTTTTCGCTGATTGAAGCAGTGAATCGAGATCATTCTGCAGTGCATTTTCCCAAAATTGAATCGCGGACTCTGATTGTTTAATCAGTGCTCTTGAGCGTTCAACTTGCCGCATCGAATTTCTCAATTCACCACGCTTTTCTGTAAACTCTGCGTGGATAGGTTCATTCTTTTCTACATAGGTGAGCATTTCTCGATGCAATTTGTCTGCGAGTGTGAATAATTTGTTCATCTTCTTGCTAACTTGGACATATTGGGCCATTTCGGGATTGTCCTTTTTCCGTTGGCTTAACCAATCATCGTTTTTCCGCAGCAATTCTTTGCGCTTTGATAGCAATTTACGTTCATCATTTAGAGACAGAGCACTCTTCTCTATTTGGTCCTCAATGTCTTGCAGTTGTTCTTCCAATTTTTCTTTGGCCCATTTCGGGTCGAGGTTTTTCATACCTCCAGAATTTTCAACAATCTCTCGGAGTTTTCGGCTTTCGTGTAATAACTCCCTTGCTTCTGATTGGGCCTCATTTCGGCGAGATTTCAGTTCAGCAACTTTGTTTGAACAGGCATCTCTGGCCAACCTCAATTTCTCCACATGAGGTGCCAATTCATCTGCATCAGCTGACATTCTAGCTTCAATTTCCGGCAGCGCCTTTGAGAGAAACTGACGCCTTTCCAGAATCTTCTCCGCCAATTCCTCGGGTTCGAGGGCCAAAAGTGCGTTTAGATCCATCCAGAACGTGACGCCGAACCACGGGTTCCGCATAAAGGTTCAGCGATTCACATGCGGAATTAAGGGAAGGGTCTTGAACCTCCAACTTACAAGAGTAAGCATGACCATAGGTCATGGACGCAGTGTGCTGATGGTTTTGGCCATTCTTACAGTGTCCTTTTCGCCACTTGCATCCGCATCGGGCAGTGGACTGCTTTTGGATGCAAATTCACTTACAATTGCCGGCGATCAAGAAGTGGGTGTCGGTGCCGTGAACATCTCCATCGATGTCCATGCACACGATTCAAATTCTGCAGGCTTTCTTGAGATGACCTTTACTTCCCAAGAAAACACCCCAATTGCCTCGGAAAACCGTTCAATCAATCTCAATGTCGGGGAAACTGAATTGCAACAATTCAATATTTCATCAGTGCCCATCGGTACCCACACTCTTTCCCTACAACTTTGGGGTGATGTGGGAGTTGATTTAGACAACAATGTGTCTCAAATCGTGGTTTTCGTGCAGAAGTATTCGCCGGCAGAAATTTCTATAGAAGAACCATCTTCGTGGGACATCATACCTGTGAACTCCTCCGTTAATGATGCGAGTGGAAATTCAACAATGCGTGATGGTGACCATGCATGGATTCATGCTGAAGTCCAAAATTCCGGTGACTTGGATTGGTCTGGAAACGCAACTCTAAATGTGAATGGAACATCATTTTCTGTGTTGCCGACAATTGTAGCGGGTCAAACCACTACAGTTGTCAACTTCTCAGTGGGGCCCCTAGGTGAAGGTTCAGTAGTATTCAGTATTGAAATGGACAACGGATCAAACTTGATTGATTCCGGTTCGATATCAGTCGACATTGGACCTCCACCGTTGCCAAGGCCAACAATGCACCTTGAAGAAATTGGTTCGAATTCCGAATTGGGAGATTCTGCGAATTGGACGGTGGGGATTGAAAATACTGGTGAATCAGTGTTCCACGGAGTCCTCCATTGTGATTTCCCACTAGATGTTGAATTCATTAACCAATCAATAACCCTCCAACCCGCCGAGAATTTCTCGACAAACTTCACTCTCTTGGTCCGCCCAGGTACGCTAACTTGTCATTGTGATAGCACTGAACGGCTTCATGACGATTCAGTGATAGTGCAAACACACGCTTACGATATGGCTGCAGGACACATCATGCGGGCAGGAAGTGACGGGCTGACAATTACAGGGGGCCCATTCCATGTTGGAGATTCTATCCCGTTAGCCATTCTTGTCCATAACGGGGGCGATTTTTCAGGCGAAGCCTCTCTTGAAATCCGCGAATCACCCCTTGGGTCCTCAAGTCAAAACGGGTCATGGGTGGCCTTAGATTCCCGAAATCTAGAGGTGGGAAGCAGTTTGGAACTCTCGGCACAATACCCATCCACAATTGCGGGTGAACGAATGATTGAGTGGCGTATTGTAAGTTCAAATAGCTTGGTTTCAGAAGATTGTTTTGGCCAGATATCTCTAAATGTTCAACCATCCCAGTCACTTGAGGTTGTAATGGATTCGTATACGTGGACTCTTTCCGAAGGTCTAGACGTTGAATTTACCACCAGTCTATCTTCAGGGGAGTCTCGTGAGGTCTTGCTTGAGATTGGTTCATCTGGTGCCTCAGGAGAGGTGCCACAAATATCTGCTCAAATACACCTTTCTCCCGGGCAGAGGACTTTGTCGTATGATTTGGGTCATCCAACAGCTTCCTCCTTCGCATGGGTGCGTCTGACACCAATCTCATGGTCGTCACTTACCATTGCCGAAGATCAATTGGAACTGATTCGCCCTAACCCCCAACTTTCGATTTCTCTTGATTCAACCAATCCAGATGCGCCTAAACCTGGGATGGCCGCAACCGTCAGTTATACTCTCAATAATAGTGGGGCTAGCTCAACCTTACCCGGGGAGTTGATTCTCGTGGATACCAAACACGATGGTGAAGTGCTATGGGTCGGTAGTGCACCAGTTGTAGCGTCCGAATCTACCTATTCAGATACAATCTCACTTGAATCGTGGCCAGATGATTCTGCAGTTGACCTCAGCCTCATCTGGTATACATCGGGTGTGGGAATTTCGGAAACCGGCTCCTTTTTGTCTCAATCCCAAGAAAATAGCGATAGTGGATATACAATTGATTGGGTTGCCATCGTCTATGGTTCATTGGCCGGGTTGTTGATTGGGTTGGTGACTCGAACGGTCATGCGTGCAAGAGCAGGTGTCCCCCTGATGTCCCGTCGCGAACGTGGCGAGAGAACTGCCAAGCCGAAGAAAAAAGCAACGAAAAAAGTCGAAGATAAAGTCGAAGTTGCCTGCCCTGCTTGTGATCAACGACTTCGTGTCCCATCGACTTATTCAGGAACTGCTCGGTGTCCAGCCTGTGCTCAAACATTCCCCGTGGAGGCAACAGTTGAACCCGAAGAAGAAGATGAAGAAGAATACGAAGAGGATGTATCTGAAGAAATTGAAGAGGAAATTCTACCCCAAATCGAAGTTGAGCCTATTGAAGAACCCGAAGAAAAATCGTCGTCATCTTCAAGTGATATCATTAAGTGTCCAGATTGCGAGCAGAAATTGAAGGTGCCGTTTGATCGCAGGCCTGTCCGTGCTCGTTGCCCAGCTTGCAAGTGTGAATTCAAGGCTTTACAGGAGTGATTCTATGTCTGACCCCATCAAAGAGTTTGAAGAAATGTATCTCAAAACTCTGTATGAATTTTATTCTAAAGACCCACACAAGCCTATTCGAAATAGTCGGATTGCCAAAGAGATGGGAGTCAGCCAAGCATCGAGTAGTGAAATGATCCAAAGGCTTGCAGGAAAGGGTATCCTTTACCACATCCCTTACCGTGGTGCCACCCTCACTGAAGATGGACTTGCAGCAGCAGCACGAATCAAAAGGCGAGAGTGTTTGATGGAAGTTTTCCTCGTCAACATGATTGATTACAAGGGCGATGTTGAAGCGGCAGCTTGCCGCCTAGAGCATGCGCTTACCGATGATTTGGAAGCCGCAATCGATCGGTTACTGGGCTATCCGGAGACAACACCTTCTGGAGAATTAATCCCTTCTATTTCAAGAGAAATACAACCCCATTCCCCTTCGATGCTAATTCCACTTCATGCCCTACCATCAGGGAAATCTGGCTTCATTGAAATGATTGTTTTGGCAGGCCCCGCCATTCGCACATTGCAAGATTCAGGCCTCGAGATTGGTTCAAGAATCGAGTTTAATGAGGGCAACTACATTATTGGTGAAAATAGATTCGAAATATCCGCCGATTTGGCAAGCCAAATACTGATTCGAACCCAGTGATAACGAGTTGGCGTAACGGCCTTAGGTGCTCACGAATACGCAACGTCATGGCGGATGAAATTTCGACGGAGGATGCCCTCGATTTGTTGGCACCTTCTGACCAAGCCCTTTCGACAGAGGACGCCATCGCCGCAACCCAGAATCCAGATAACTCTGGACCAGATATTTCAGAAATTGAACGAATTGAAAATCGTATGGAGAAATTGAGGTCTAGGGAGAGAAACTTGTTGAGGTTGGATCGCTTGTTTTTGTCTAGTGGAATCAACCTTTCACTGACACTACCTTTTTTCGCCTTGGGTTTACAATTGATTAGTCGAAGATTCGCTGAAGAATCCCCGGATTGGTGGATTTCTAGTGTGGAATCGAGTGTTCAAGATGCGACGATATCCCTTGTTTCTGGGCTTTTGGCAACAGTAATTTTGTTGGCTTGGATGGCATCATTATTCGTCGTTCGTTCCCTACATATGACTTCTCGACAAGTATTCCTTTCTGAAGGAAAATTGCTGCGGCTAAGGGGGAGGCCTTTTGAGAGCCTTCATGGTTTTGAAGCGATTAATGATGTGACCAAATTGGCAATTACACGAGTTTCATTTATCCTATTGGTGGTTACATTTTCTGCTATTGCACAATTGATTGCAACCATAGAAGGGGGTTTGACTCAGGAGGGCGGCGTCCTTGTAGGATTTGCAATTGGTGGAACATTCGCAGCGATTGGATTGGATTTACTACGTGGAGGCAAGCAACATAACACCGTTGAGCAATGGGGTTTGTTGGATGCCTACGAACCCCCTCTCCATCCATCATGTCCAACTCGTGTCTTTTCAGAAATCTTGACCACTTGGATGGATCCTGTGCTTAGAGCACGTTTTGACACGCATATCCAATCTCTACGGGATGGCCTGCAACCAGGAAAGGACATCCATTCAGCCATAGAGCACCTACTGCACATGCGTTACCTCGAAGCAAGGGGCGAGTTGACAAATCGACAGGTGCGTCTTTCGATGGAGGAGTACTTCCGTGTCGACCGAATTCATGAATTGTTTGACAGCGATTTTTTCGACGAGGAAACTTGGTCCAATCTGTTCCGCCATATCCGTTCAAAATGCTCCCCATTCTTCCGCTTGTTGTCTCGTCTGCAGCATGATTTATCCGACGACATAGATTCAATTCGAAGCGACTCTTTGCACTTTGATGTTGATATGCAAAATGTAGTCAGTGGTGCTGGTCACCTATTCGCTTATCTGCATAATAGTGGTGATGAAAATCAAACGATTGTAATCAAGATTCAAACACCCGATTTCCAGCCCCATGAAAGTACATTCACACTATCATTGCAATCTAGCAAGGCCCTAGCCGGCGTTGGTGCAAATCTACCTCTGCGGTCCAACACCTCGGATGATGTGCACGATGTCATGGCCAAAATGATGGATCATGGTGCCATGGTCTGGCAAACACTGCTGCCACAACATGATGGGGAGTCGACCGTTACAGTTCGTTTGGAAGATACAGATGGCAATATGTTGGGGGGCAAAGTCTTGGCAGTTCAAGTTAGACCGAAATTGCAGGATAGAATTCGTCGGCAAGCAGGAGTGGGTGCAATAATTGCCGGTCTGTTCGCCATCCTGTATCGAGTCATCCCTTGGGTTGCATCGATGGCAGCCCTGTAATTTTCACCGATTTCACTTAGCGTACGCTTCAAATGTGAAATGCAAGTCGGAGGAGCATGAGCGAATCTCAGGAGGATATTGGGCCCGACGCCGACCTCCGTGATCAGTTGAAGTCCATGGAGTCTAAACTCCGACGTCTTCGCGACCTTCGCCAGCAACACAACGATGCTGGGAAAAGGCATGCAGATGCACGAAATTCGATTCAGAAAGAGTACAAAAAACTCCGCGAAGAGATTGATGGCTTGCTCGCTCAGAATAAGGAAATCCGAAACAAAGCGAAGGCACACCAAGCAAAGAGAGATGCGATTCAGCAACAAGTGCGGGAGTTAATCGGACAAGCGAAGAATTCTCGTGGGGAAAAAGGAAAGAAATCCCCGATTCTCGAACTCAGTGAAGTACAATCTCAAATCGACAAGTTGGAGAACATGTTGGAAACGACTGGCATGAGCCTAGACAAGGAAAACAAGGTTCTGAAATTAATCAAAAAACACTCTAACAGAAAGAAGGAACTCGAACCATTGGTTGCCGAAGAAATGAGAATCAAGGTAGATCTTGACAATATTGAGGGCAGTATTCAGGAACTCAAGGCCCAAGCCGATGCTGAACATGCAGCCATGGTTGAATTACACAAAGAAGCAGATGAGTTGTGGGAGACCATCAAACCTAGATTCGAAGAGCGCGATTTCAAGAAAGCGGAAGGAGATCGCTTACACGAGTCTTTCCTTGAATGCCGCAAAGAAGCAGATGAAGTCCATTCCCAAGTTGTCACCATGCTTGAGCAAGTCAATGAGATTCGAGATAAACTGAAACAAGAGAGATTGGAAGCACAGTCATGGATTGATGACCACAATGAATCTGTGAGAAAGGCGCTCAAAACACCCGACCAAGATGACAAGATGGCGGGATCCTTGACACAAGCTCTACTCGCGGGTTCTTCAATCAGCCTTGGGGGAAGTGAGACAGGTAGCAACGCAAATGCTAGAACAGACGGCCGGTCATCTCGCAAAGCAAACATGCGGCGAAGTGGAGCATCAAGAGGCAACAGAGGCCGCTCAAAACCTCGTGAACAGTGAGTCTACCCAATCAGTTCTATTTGGCGTATACTCAAATATGCCATAATCTACCCGACTTCATGGCGCAATCCCCCAGTCCAAGTCGGTCGTATGACCGCTCTTGGGACGAGATAGAGGAAATGCTCGAGATTGCTGAAGAGCGTATCTACGAGTGGCAGGATTGGTTTGAGACCTGTCGAGAAAAGGGAGATAGAGAGGGTATGAAAGAAGCAGCAAGGAAATACAAATCGCTGCAAAATGTCGTCAAATCACTGAAGTGGGTTCTCGGAGAAGAGGGCGCTGAAAACCCAGTTGATTGATTACCAACCCCGCTGATCCATTCGAACATCCAGAGTTTCAATTTCAAGCCCATCCATTGGCTTACCTGCCATCATCCCACAGGCTTCAGAAATTTTCTCTGCATCTTCAAAGTGGTGAGTTGCCATGACAATGGCTTCCGCAGTTGTAACAGGATTCTCTGATTTGAAGATTCCAGATCCGACGAATACCCCATCCATACCATGCCGCATCAGCAGTGCAGCATCAGCCGGTGTGGCAATACCACCCGCAGAAAATGTCACGACAGGTAGGCGCCCCATCTCGCGAATTTCACCGAGCACTTCGAGCACCGTCGCATGTACATCATTGAGTGTGCCAAATGGTGTATCTATGATATTGAGTGAGTGCTCAGACGCACTTTCAAGCCTCCTGAAACCATCACTAATCGTCGATGCGATGGTTTCAAACTCCTGTGAGGTGGAACGCTGAATCAATTCGACTTCAGCCGCAACCAATCTTGCATGTTGCACTGCAGCAACTACATTTCCAGTCCCAGCTTCGCCCTTGGTTCGAATCATCGCTGCGCCTTCCACAACTCTGCGAACCGCTTCACCGAGGTTGGTACATCCACAAACGAATGGAATAGTAAAGTCATTTTTCGCAATGTGATAAAATGGGTCAGCTGGAGTGAGGACTTCAGATTCATCTACCATGTCAACGCCGAGTGCTTCCAGAACTCTCGCTTCTTCGTCGTGGCCAATTCTAGCCTTAGCCATCACAGGGATACTCGTCGTTTCGATAATTCCCTTGATCAAATCCGGATGGCTCATTCGAGCGACCCCCCCATCCGCACGAATGTCAGCAGGAACTCGCTCAAGGGCCATGACGCTGGTCGCACCCGCATCTTCAGCAATGTGTGCTTGCTCTGGAGTCACGACGTCCATGATGACACCGCCTTCCTGCATCTTAGCGAATCCTCGCTTGAGCAACTCAGTACCCTTGCGCATCTGATTGAAATCAAGTGACATGCGAACAAATGAGTCGACACATCAAGTGCTTTTGAACCCTCGTTCAGAACTTAGTCGTCTGCCAAGATGGGTGAGTCCCCTTCAGCAACTTCAGCATCAACGCACTCTCTCTCGTTGCGCTCTATCCATTCTTCTTGGTCGTCTGGAACGTCCGTGTCAGCGAAAATTGCTTCAACAGGGCACTCGGAAATACATGCACCACAGTCGATGCATTCATCAGGATCTATGACTAGGTAAGTTGTGAGTTCTCTGAAGGCCTCCACAGGGCAAACCGCAACGCAATCCTGGTACTTGTGATTCACGCAGGCCGATGTGACAACGTGTGGCATGGTACGCAGGGAATTGGGTGTGGAATATCAATGCTTGTAATTAGGTCAACCTAAACTACACATTTTCAAACTCACGAGGAAATCCATTTTCGTTGGCGAAGTCGGCCGCGTCTTTCAGCAAAGATTTGGCATTTTCTAGAAAATCCTGTCCTGGGTAGACCTCGAGTTTTATGCGTCCCTTCACCTGCTCTTCATTTCCTTCAGGAAGTGCTATAGAACCACCCACTAGAGAAGATAAACTCAATCTTATGTGCAAGACATTGTCCTCATCAATTCTCATTTTCAAGTCACCTGAATCGGCCAGATTTTTCAGCAATTCAGAACCCATGAATGCAATACTCTGTTTTGCTGCCTTTTTCTTTGAAATCCTGGCATGAATTCGAACCATCTTCGCTCCGTGGTATGACTTGACCTTTTCATGCGAAATATCCGCTAGTTCACCTGTAAGCCAACTTAGTGAGTTCTCAATGACTTCTACCGAACTCACCGCACTGGCGGTCGCAGACCAGATGACATTGTGCACGGACACATCACTCCGGTAACATATGCAGCCTATGACCCCTACGGGGTCGAAGGATGGCGTTCATATACTCAGGGCAGGTCGGCGGCCCGCTAGTGGGGTAGCCCCCGCGACAATTGGGAGTTGAAGAAAATGGCCAGTAAGGGAGCAGCATCGCGAGCAGCAGCTCGAAAGCAGAAAGACAAATGGAAGGCAAAGCGATGGTATACCATCCGAGCCCCTCGACAACCTTGGCACTTCAAGGTCATCGGCGAAACCCTTGGTGAAGAAGACGAACTCCTAATTGGTCGAATGTA
>DAVT01000140.1:24744-26393 GCA_002505685.1 Euryarchaeota archaeon UBA501
GAGATTACACAACAAGAAGTCGATGGCGATTTCAGCAAAATGCACGTCAAGTTGAAGTTCCGCGTGACTGAAATCATTGGTCAAGACGCGATTACAGAATTTGCAGGACATGAGGTTCTGAAAGATCACGTACGCCGTCAGGTCCGCAGATATCGCGGAAAAGTCGACGATGTTATTGATGCCATTACCGATGATGGATATTACGTACGAATCAAACCGTTCATGATTACTCAAGGACGTGTGAAAACCAGCCAGAAGCAGGGGATTCGAGAAGCCTGCCGTAATGCAGTTCTGCAAACGGCAGCAAGGAACACTTGGATTTCTCTTCAGAAGATGATGCTATCTGGTGAGTTGGAGCAATTGATTGACAAGGCTGTTCGAAAGGTTGCCAATGTCAAAACCATCATCATTCGCAAAAGCCAGTTGGTTCAAGACGGTGTCGTCGTCGAAGAAGGACCAACTTTGGATGAAATCCGAGAGGAAGAAGACCGTGTTTCAGCCGCCAAGAAGGCGGCTTTGGCTGCTGCAATGGAAGAAGAGGAAGAAGACTCAGCACCGGATGTCCTAGCTGCCGCCGAAGCATCCGCTGATGATTCTGAAGATGATTCTGAAGAAACATCTGAAGATGATTCAGCCGAAGAAGAGGCAGTTACAGTGGAAGTTGAAGAGGTCGTTGCTGAAGAGGAGTCCTCTGAGGCACCAGATTATGCTTCAATGAAGGTCGCTGAACTCAAGGAACTTCTCAAAGCCGCTGGAAAACCAGTCTCTGGAAAGAAGGACGAGTTGATCGCCCGTTTGATGGAGTAGGTGAGGCCCCATGGCCCGTCTAACAGTTCTTTGCGGAACTGGAATGACCGAATTGGCCACGTCCACAGATGGTGCCACAGTCGACAATTTTCGTGCAGATACACCTTGGGGGGAAGTCCCCTGTACATTGGTCAGCACGGGGGGTCATGAAATTCTCTTTATCTATCGTCACCATCATCCTGAAGGTACCGTAAATCCACCTCACAGCATTGAACACAGAGCCAATGTCCACGCCGCAGTATCGTTTTCACCTACAGTGGTAGTCAGCGTGTGGTGTGTTGGAACGATGGACAAAGATTTCCCACCAGGTGTCGTCGGAGTTGCCGATGATATGCTGGATATTTCGGGAACGATTTGGACATTCCATGACGATTCAGCCGTGCATGTAGATCGCACCGAGATGTTCAATCGCAAACTCTCCAGTATTGCTGCAGATGCGCTACGTGGCCAAAGTGAAGCTGGTCCGAATGCCTTCAAACAGGTGGTCGGTCAAGCCAGTGGTCCGCAATTTGAGAGTCGTGCTGATGTCGAAGCATATCATCGATTGGGCGCCACTTGCGTGAACATGACCATTGGGGGCGAAGCCCGATGCATGTCTGAACAAAAACCCCCACACATTGGCCTACTCCTATCGAGCAACTGGGCGGCAGGGAAGGATCCAAACGATGGCTTGGCACCTGTTGACCACCACAGTGTCGAGGATTTGGCAGCGAGTATGCGTGAGCGGGTTTGGCAAGCAATTCTCGCAGTCGCTGATGCTCAGTAGTTTATCGTCCTGTTTTACATCGACGAGCCATGACGAGACCAGTAGATGTCAATCAATGGGGAGAAGTCGACATTTC
>DAVT01000095.1 GCA_002505685.1 Euryarchaeota archaeon UBA501
CATCGAGGGCGCCTTTCCAGGCAGTCCGTAGTGAAGATATTGAAGCGGTCAGAATCGTTTCGTCGCCATTTGTGATTGAAATTTTGTCGCCGGCTTCAACTTCCCCCAAAGCATAGCAGGCATGACCATGCATAGCAGCCTCGAATGTCGCGCAGTGCTGTGGTTCAATACTCACTAGGATGCGGCCAAGAGATTCTCCAAAGAGTGCTCCCCATGAGTTGATTTCTGTACAGTCACCCATTATTTTCGATAAATCGATATTTGCTCCTGCATCTGCTCCGAAGCAGCATTCTGCAATCGCTGCGGCCAATCCACCATCGGAACAATCGTGGGCACTGGCAATGAGTCCGTCGCCCATCGCAGTGGTTAGCGCTCGATACATTGCGAGGTTGCGCTCGGCGTCAATCTCCGGTACACGGCCGCCGATACCGCTTGCGCCGTCTATTTGCTCGCGCAGCATGTAGGCGAGTTCGCTCGCGCCCAATTCTTGATGTGATTCGCCGCAAAGATATACTCGGTCGCCAACCGATTTGAAATCACTCGATACTGCCTTGCGAACATCTGAGTGATTGCCTATTAAACTGAATAGAATTGTTGGAGGGATACTAATCTTCTCTCCGTGGAGAGTCGCGTCATTCTTCATCGAATCCTTTCCACTGATACAAGGGAGGTTGTAAGCCCTACATACATCGTCCAACGCGCGGTTCGCGCGAACAAGCTGAGCTAATTTATAGCGTCCATCAGGGGTTTTTGCTGACTCGACTGGGTCGGGCCAACAAAAGTTGTCGAGTCCTGCAATTAGGTCCAAATCTACTCCTACGCAGACCGCGTTTCGCAATGCCTCGTCGATGCTCGCGGCGGCCATCGCGTAAGCATCGATATCAGAATAACGAGGGACTATCCCATTCGAAATCACTGCACCTTGGGTTTTGCCTTGAATCGGTGCGATTACAGCAGCGTCACCAGGAGTATCGTGATTCACTCCACAAAATGGCTTGATTACCGACTGGGCTATGACTTCGTGATCATACGAGCGCACCCACCATTCTTTGCTCGCGACATTTGGTCGCGCCATCATCATATTCAGCAATTTACCCATGCCCTGGGCATCGGTGTTCGGAAACGAAATCGGTTCGTGTTCTGGAGGAGTCCATTCGGATTCCAAATCCAATTGAGGGCATCCGTCGTGTAAGAATTCGATAGGTAAGTGGGCCACAACATTTTCACCCATACGGACAACGAACGCCCCGGAATCCGTGAATGTTCCAACTACTGTTGCCTCTACCTCGTGTAGTGCCGCCAGCGCCTCAAATGCGGCGCAGTCATCCGGTCGCACACCAACGGTCATCCTTTCCTGAGACTCTGAAACTAGGATTTCCCATGGGCTTAGGCCCGCTTGCTTAAGTGGGACAACGGCGAGATCTAAATCTGCCCCCCCGGTCAATTCAGCCATCTCTCCAACTGAGCTCGAAAGTCCGCCCGCTCCATTGTCAGTGATGACTTGTATTAGTCCCTCATCGCGGGCTTCGAGAATCATATCTACCATTTTCTTCTGAGTGATTGGGTCTCCAATTTGTACTGCGGAACTCGGGCTCTCTTCGGTCAACTCTAGGCTAGAGAATGTCGCTCCGTGGATTCCATCATAACCGACGCGTCCCCCGACCATGTACACTACATCACCAGGGGTTGGCGTTTTGTCGTGCGATTCACGTCCATCGGGCAAGCGGCGAGGCATGATTCCTACTGTGCCACAATAGACTAGGGGCTTGCCAAGATATCTATCATCGAAGACAATTGCTCCATTCACCGTAGGTATTCCGGATTCATTTCCACCCGCGCGTACACCAGCGTGGACTCCTCGCATTACTCGCGAGGGGTGGAACAATCCCTCTGGGATATTTCCAGAGTAGTTGGGTGGGCCGAAGCAGAATACATCGGTATTCGCAATCGGTCGTGCCCCTAGGCCGGTCCCTAGAATATCACGATTAACCCCCACAATTCCAGTCATCGCCCCACCGAAGGGATCGAGAGCACTTGGCGAATTGTGAGTTTCAGCCTTCATGCAGAGGCTCCAATCCTCATTCCAAGCGATGACTCCGGAGTTGTCGTGGAAGATAGAAAGGAGCCAATCAACTTCGTTTTGTATATCCAAAGTCGGCTTCATGATGTGCGTTTTGAATAGAGAATCGATCGTCGAATCCTCGCCAGTATCGGTATCGACGTGGTGGATTTTGGCAGCGAAAATCTTGTGTGAACAGTGCTCTGACCACGTCTGAGCAAGACATTCTAACTCTGCGTCTGTGGGCGCCTCGGCAGGCAGCCCCAATGCTTTCCTCGCCTCACGTATCGCCTCATCTCTGTAGTGTGCTTGAATAGCCTTCATTTCATTGAGATTGAGTGCTAGTAGTCCTGTTTCTGATATCTCTATGAGGCGCTCGTCTGGGACTTCCAGGTCCACTACTGCTGGCTCGGCCTGTTCCAGGGCTGGTTGATCGGGGAAGTCTAATTCGGGCCACTGAGCCGCCTCGCAATCGTCTCTTTTTGCAATCGCAGCACGCTCTATCATGGGATTATGTAACTTGCTCGCAAGCCATAGAGGATCTACTCCCTCAGGCACGTCCCAGAAGGCGTAGGTTCGACTCGTTGCCACGGCTGCGGCTCCTGCTAAGTGAGGGAATATTGTCAGCAAACCATCCAAGCCTGCCTGACCCGCATTGTCTGTAACGCCTGGCTTGAATCCCGCTTGGATTACTGTGTGAGGTGCATTAGGGAATATTCTGGGGTCGTCGAGCAGGCGCCCGCTAACACTGCCCTGCTCCATCACTGGATCGGCAAAGAGGTCGTAAACAGCCCGCTCTGCCTCTTCCGCCGTGATATCTGCCTTAACCTGATACCTCAGTATAACTCTGATAGCGCCAACCTCTACTCCGTAATTCGAGGCGAGCATTCCCTTGACGGAATCGCCTCGTGCGTCGGGGAGTCCTGCAAGTTCACGTGTTGTGACTTCGTAAGAGAAGACCGGGGTTTCTGCGCCCATGTTTCAACCTCGGTGAGGCGGTGCCGTAGCATACCGTCAATGAACAAACCGGTGCAGGCCATAGGCCTGAAAGCGCGATTAAGGGGGAAAGTGTTGAGAGGCGTGGGGGTCTGAAAGGTGTTGTAATGGAACGCCCCTTTGCTGTATTTCTCGTCGCTTTCTTGGTATTTGTATTACTCATCCCAAGTCCTGTTCAAGGATTGTGTATAAACGCTGAAGCGTGTGGAATTGTAGGTGGCACATTGCTCTCTATGTTAACGGTACCAATCTGTTTGGTGCTTTTCGTTTTCGCGATTTGGCCAAAATTCAGACCTTGGTTCAAAGTAATGGCTGTGTTACCTGGATTCATGGTAGTACTTACGGGATATCTAATGGTATTTCGAGTTGGTAGGTTTGATTTGATTTGGGTTCCTCTTATTCATGCTGGTCTAATGATTGCTATGATTCGTGTTGGAAGATTGAGCGAAAGACTTGAGACGGTTGTATCGGCGGAATGATTTGATGCGAGCTGAAGACCTCTGGGGTGCGCGCTGGACTTCCTGCGCCAATCCGTTGGCTCATAACTACATGGAAACCGCCACTAGAAAGCAGACATTGGTGTGTCTAGCGGCTGATATGCGCAGTGTAGGCGAGTTGATCGATTTGGTCGAAGAAGTGGGGCCTCATATCGCTGCACTAAAGACTCATGTTGACATGGTGGACGATTTCTCAAGAGAGTCTTGGCAAGGTCTTGTCGACTCTGCAAAGAAGCACGACTTGTTACTATTCGAGGACCGAAAATTTGCAGATATCGGGAAGGTTTCTCAAAATCAGATGGCTGGCGTACACGATATCCGTTCTTGGGCGGATATTGTAACCGCCCACAGAATCTCTGGGCCGGACATTGTTGATGGAATCGCGGCAGGATGGGCAGACGTAGAGAGAATAGGTGGTGTTCTCTTACTTGCTCAGATGTCTAGTAGCGGTAATTTACTGAATGCAGATTACACCGATGAAGTGATTGCTACAGGTGGTGGTTCTCCGAGTGTAATTGGGTTCATTGGCAACGGTAGTGCATCTGAGGAAGTCGTCGCATTGCGGGCGAAGGTAGGTGAGTCTCAGATGATTTGGACCCCGGGGGTGAATCTTGCAGTAGGAGATGGCGATATGGGTCAAAGGTATGGGCATCCGAAAGAGGCGATTCTCGCTGGCTCTGATGCGATTATTGTCGGTTCTGGAATTCATGGTGCAGATTCTAGACAGGAGGCGGCAGCAGAGTACGCACGTGAGTCATTCGAAGCACTTTGTGAGCGCGAGGGGCAATAATGCTCGAGACGATTTTGAATCTGTTGATTGTTATCGTTACTCTCTTATTTGTAGGATTCTTTTTTCTTCGTGAAGCCATTAAGCGATGGAGAATTGGTTTGAGGATGGCCGCTGGTGATGAGAGTTTACTAACAGACAATTCTGTGTCTATGAAAACGATTACCGATGCACCGCAAGGAAGTGTGATTGTATCCCATGTTCCTGCAAAAGTCATTGATGACAGCCAATAATTAGGTCAAATCGAACCAGTGACTTGATCGATGAGTGCGTTTAGATCGAGAACACCGGCGTAGTGAGCGCCACCGACTGCTCCGCCTGAAATAATCAGCAGGATAAAAAATCGAATTATCCAACGTCCTTTTCGCTTGTTTTTTGTTTTTACAGGAGGCAATGCGGGTTCGATAGGCTGGAGAGGTGGTAATTCGATGCCTTCCATGGGTGGAATTGGTGCCCCTGGGGGTGGTGGCATTCCGGGCAAAGGAGGTAGTGCAGGAGGTTCCGGTTCGGGTTCTTCCAGAGTTGGGTATAATGCGTCCAAATCGGTGAGTCCTGGAGCTTCCGGGATTTTTCCCATCCATTGACTCCATCCTTCTTCGATTGAAGAGTCTGTGAATGGCGTCATCAAAACGCCGACGGCGCCCGCTGAATATGCTGCATCTTCGGCTATGTCCATTCGGCCGCGGCTGGATACGAATACTATGCGGGCCTTTGGATCGGATTCTCTCATCTCCAAAGCCGCTACATGACCGTCAAGGGTCGGAATGTCTACTGCTATGAATACTAAATCGGGCCTCAATGCAACGAATTCGTCTACTGCTTTATCTCCATCTTTGACAACTTCGGAGTTCCAGCCCCTCTTGCGGAGGACCATCTGCAAACGCCCTTCTGTGATTGAGTTGCCAATCACGATGAGGGCCGTCTTAGTTCCATCCGCTGACATCTTCATGCTTACACAAGAGGTGTTGTTGAAGAAAGACGCGGTCAGTCTTCTTGTGAAAGAATCGTATCGATAAGCCAATCCGGCTCGAAGTCTTGTAAGTCGTCGTAACCTTGTCCGACACCGGCCAATACGATTGGGCGGCCTGTTGTATGGGCTATTGAAAGCGCTGCTCCTCCTTTGGCGTCTGTATCTAACTTACAAAGAACTGCACCATCGAAGCTAAGCATTCTCTGGAATTCTTTTGCTTGGATTACTGCATCGTTACCAGCTAGGGCGTCTGCAACAAATAATACTAGATGTGGGTGTGTGACTCTGTGTACCTTTCGAAGTTCTTCCATCAAGTTGGTTTTGTTCTGCATTCTTCCTGCTGTATCGATGATAACGATGTCTTCTCCCCTGGCTTTTGCACTCTCTAATGCATCTCTAGCAACTGCTGCTGCATCTCCTCCTCTTTGACTGCGGATACACCGTACTCCGAGTCTGTCTGCATGATTTGCTAGCTGGTCTATTGCGCCGGCTCGGAAGGTGTCCGCGGCTGCTAAAACAACTGAGTATCCTTGATTGGTTAATCGATTAGCGATTTTTGCGGTGGTGGTGGTTTTCCCAGTCCCGTTCACTCCAACCATCATTATCGAAACCGGAGTTCCTTGGTCTGCAAAGGATTTCACTGTTTTATCGAAATCCCAGTAGCCGGCCTCTAGCAAAGAAAGGAGTGAGTTTTGTAGAGCGTTCTCTATTACTTCAGACAAATCTGCCTTGCGCGCTATTCGGGCGCCAATTATTGAGCCGCGAAGTGTAGTCATTACATCAGTAACTGCATCATGACCCATGTCGGCCATCAATAGATCCGTTTCCAATTCTTCAAGGATTTCTTCTAAGGCGTTACTAGCAGCAATCACCTTGCCCCCACGTGTTAATTCTGCTTCGCCCAAATCTATCTTGAATTCTGCAATTTCATTCGCCACTAGCTCTCTTCCAGTGGTACTAATCATTGGGTTGTGGGATACTTGTTCTTGAGGTTCTTCGTCGGCCTCTGCTTGCGCGACTGATACGGCTCTTTCCGCCTTTTTCCGGGATTTCTTGTCTGTTGGTGTAGAGAATGGATCTTCGGGGAGCTCTTCGACGAAATCGTCCCACTGGTCCTCTACCTCTTCCTTGAATGCTTCAAAACCAGGGGGTGGAGGGGGTGGAGGGGCGTTTTTTGCTCTCTCGATTGCTTCCATCAACTGACGTCGTTGAAGTAGTGCCTCTTCGGCCTCGATTGAGTCTTCTTCTACAGTGAAGTCGTCCTCTTCTGCGGCTTCTTCGGCCTTCTTTTTGAAGCGGTCGAATAATCCCATGTCTTCACCTCCTCGGAAATTCAGTCGTCTAGCGTAAATTCTGTTCCTCTCTTTCGTCGTCGGCGCTTGGGCCTTGTTTCTACTTCTTCGGGGTCTGTGCCTTCTGTGGTTTCCTGCGCTTCGTCTTGTAAATCGGCCACGCCTTCATTGAATTGTGTTGCGAGTTTAATGACTAATTCCTCAGTCTCGTCGAATTCAGATTTTAGACTATCCATGATACCCAGTAATTCTTGATTTCTTGCAGATAGTATCTCCAATGCTTCTTCCCGCGTCTTTTCTGCTTGGATTCCGCTGCCGATGTCGACCACTGCTCCGGCTTCTGAGGGTATGTCAGCAATGATTTGTACCCCGCCTCCGAGTGGTATCATTGCATCACTCGCTCCTGATTCAGGAATGGCTTCCAGTGCCATGATTGCGCGGGCTTGTTCTTGTCTAACTTCTTCCAGACGAGTCACTTGAGACTCAAGATTCTGTAGGCGCTCGCGTTTGGCCTCAACCTGTTGCGCGATACGTTGCAATTCTGCCCTGTCGGGGTTACTCATCGGTTCGTCGAGATGTCCGGGTGCAATGAAGCCGTCGATGAATCATCGTCGTGATTTGTTTATCTAAGATAAGTCAAAGCGTTGAGTGATGAGGTTTGTTGCCCTTTGCATGATTTGTTTGATGTTTGTGTCATCTTTTTCTGGTTGCCTGGCAAGTGAGGAGGATTTCGGTGGTGGACAATATATCGATGATGAAGAGGATTTGATTGATTACATCGAAGAGGGGGTCTGCGGCGATATTGATGGAGATGGAGTTCCTGATTGTCCATTGAGTGGTTATATCGAAGGAACCGATCCTTGGTGGTGTACCTCAAGTGGAATTGGTGGCCATCACGTAGACCCTGCTTATGAGAATGCAGAGAAGGGGGAGCTTAGTGACGGAATATGTGAGTCTCTTACCTATGAGCTGAAGGCTGCGATTGAGTGGTCTCTGGAGTGGCCCACACTAGGAGACGCTGAAGCTGCTGGATACAGTATGTCTGTTGAATATGTAGAAGGAATGGGGACTCACCATGTTATGCTCAATGATTTCTCAATGGAGGACCCTTCTTTCGATGCAGAAAATCCTGTGTTCCCGGGTACAACAATAGATTCTGTGTTTGAATTTGAAAGGCCTGAATTCCTAATGTATGGAGGAGAAGAAGAAGATTCTGAACTCGTCGGTTTCGCTTGGTTCGTACATTCTCCTGTGGATAGCCCTCCTGAGGGGTTCTCGGGTGAAAATGACTGGTGGCACCGGCACGAAATCATGTGTTTCAGGCCCAGTGATTTTGTATTCAGAGGAGAGGGGTTGAGTGACGATGTCTGTGAAGAAAGAGGTGGTGAGAATATCAACCTAGAGGAGTATTGGATGGTACACGCTTGGATTGTTAGGCCTTGGTTGACTTTTGATGATGTATTCACCAATCATCACCCGTGCTTGTATGAAGAGGGGCCGGAGACTGACCCTGAAGCTGAATGTTGGTCTGAGAGCACTGAACATGTTGGCCATGAAATCTAATTTTGGCCTTGAGCGATTGTCCCGTTGTAGTCAAATAGGGCCCGTCTGTCGCCCGACTGCTGGAAGGATATCCGATGGGTAGAGTAGTTTGGTTCACGGGCCTCTCTGGGGCTGGGAAAACCACCATTGCAATGGCTGCTGCGGAGCGATTTGGTTGTGAGGTTCTCGACGGCGATACTATTCGCGATTTCTTTGCTAACCACGACTTCAGTAGAGAAGGGAGAGAAAGGCACCTGCTAGGTATTGCCAAAATGGCAAAGATGATCTCCAAGCACAC
>DAVT01000122.1 GCA_002505685.1 Euryarchaeota archaeon UBA501
AGAGCACTTTCATCCATTGGAAAAACATCATATCCTTATCTTCGAAAAGCGTTGTCCGATACAGACACTCAGGTAAAATTGGCTGCACTTCAGGGACTAACTCTTGACAAAGGCGAGGCATTGATGCTACTACTCATCGGTATGGCACAGGATTCGGATGCGGATGTCCGTCTTGCTGTCGTCGATGCAATGCAACGTTTCTCCGATGGGCGAGTTGTAGCCCCTTTGGCAGCAGCATTGGAGGATTCCGATGAACGGGTTAAGCGACAAGCGAAACGTAGCCTTGATCATCTAGAATCAGTAGCGGCACGCAAAGGCAATTCATCCGACCAATGATCCATTTGGTTAAGCGTGCGGGTGACATTGACGGCTTCACCATCCGTCCACCAATCCACTGCGATAAATGTCGGTTTGGAACCGTGTATGGCCCAACATTCTAGCGAGCGATTCAGCAAGAAATCATACGAGTTCACGATGGGTGCCCGCACAAAATCAGTCAATCCACTTTCAAGGCCCAACCAGTTGTTCATATGCCAAACAGGTTGCGTTGAATCCCCAAGTAATACATCACAAGTCATCTCGTCGGGATGCCGGTCTGCGTAATGGGTTGTCCAGCCAAATTCCGAGTAACTGTGAAGGTATGGATAATTTGAATCTGTTGCACCTTGGACAAAGACGACAAGGGTTCTGTTATTGGCAATCATTTCATGCAATGTTGGCCATTCTAAACCGAATTGTTGGATGTGTGCCCTGTCTAGCAAACCACTAGCATTTAGGATGTATTCAACATGCGAATATGGGACGTACAATTCAAACAATAGCGTGGTGATATCTCGTGGGTTCTCATCCATCTTTCTATGCAAAATTTGCATCAGTTCAACCGCATTTTGACTACCCAAGATACAGGGGTGTACCCCCAAATCTTGTGATCCGTGACAGAATGATGTATTGGCGAAATCTGTTGAGAACTGTGCGTGATGTAAATCAAGCATAAACGCACGGAAACCAGCATCCCATTGATTGGACAAGTTTTCACGGTGATTTGCTGCCAAGTAATTGAATCCGTCAGCTATCGTCGCATGAGCATTATGTGTTTCCGGATAAGTTACGTCCGTGTACAATTTTTCGCAATTGTCACTAGAACCATTACATGGGTCTGGTATCACTGGTTCTTCATTCACATCAACTGTTGGCGACAGTGCCACCAGCATCAGGAGTCCAACCAAGATGACCCCGGTTGGGTCGATTTTAGCGCTCAATTCATCACCTATCAGCGCACTAGATTGTCAATCATCGCATCAATGGTTTCTGGATTAGCTTCCCGATCACGGCCTGATAGGCAGGCACGCCCCATCACGTCAGCGCCGATAAACGAGAATTGTTGTCGCATGGCCATGATGACGTGTGCCCCACCTCCGCCACTGTGAGTTGCCAAACCAACAGGCTTCCCTGTGCACAACGCCCGGAAATCCTGCCAATTCATGGCCGTAGACATCCATGCAATGGCATTGTTCAATGTCGGTGGCATCGAACCATTATACTCCGGTGCAACAATGACCCAGGCATCAGCCTCAGTCATTTTCTCGATGAGTTCCGATATGTCAGGGGCATCATCACTTTTGGAACGTGCAACAGTGAACATAGGTAGGTCCATTTCTGCCAAATCAATGACATCAGTTTCGTGCCCTTTCGATACAGCATTTTCGGTAAATTTCTCCGCCAATTCAAAATTTGTGCCGGATGTTGCAGTAATCATCAGAAAGCGAGCCATGACAACGCGAAGGGGTGTGGATTCTTGAACTTGTGCTGGTAATTTCGTTGAGATTTACCCGAGCGGCGGCGGCGAATGCTTATGCGTGTAAGGTGCTCGTGAACGACCGGAGATGGATATGCCTGAGCACGGTCACGAAGTTTGTCCCCACTGTGAGCACGCTCTCACAGGTACGGAGGCAACGTGTCCAAGTTGTTCAGGTCCGCTTTTTGGAATTGCACCTAAGACCCATCAAGAGACTGAAACGAGTACCGTCACCATCGACAACGTTTCCGTACCCACGTATACTCCAACCTCTACGGATAATTCCACATTGGAACAACCGACACCAACCATGGATGTTGGAGAACCCAATCCTAATCTTTCAGCAGACGAACTCATCCAACAAGGTGAGGTATTGAGTATTGAAGGGCAACACAGTGACGCACTGCGACACTTCAATCAGGCAATTGCAATCGACCCGAGCAAGCACATGGCTTGGTTCAATAGAGGAGTAGTCAGTGAAGCAACCGGAGATGTTCAAGATGCAGTTCAGGCATTCAAATTGACATTGCAACACTCTCCTGGTCATGGAGCAGCCAGCGCGAACCTAGCCGTGCTTTTGCAGCGTTTGGGTCACTCAGCGGATGCGGTTGAGCACGCCCAAAATGGCTTAGTCGCCTTCCCTGGTCATCCTGCATTGTTGGAGATAATTTCTGGTACAGGAGTACAAGCACCAGTTGTCGAACTTCAGCCCGAAATTTCGAGTGCACCTGAACCAAGCGAGCCCGCACATGAGATATCCCCTCACCCCGAGGAACCTGAGGAGCCTGAGGTGCAATGGGCCCAACCCCAAGGCAACATCAAGACTCTAGAATCCGCGCAACCAGTGGAACCATCCAGTGAAGATACGCCTGCACAACCATTGGAATTGGATCTTGATCAGTTGGCTGAGGATGCAAAGGCCATGATAAGAGATGGTAACCCTGCGGGAGCTTTGGAATCTTTGCGCCCCCATCTACCGGAAGCGGCTGCAGAGCACGGAGCTTGTTGGAGAGTGGCAGCGGGTGCGATGGCTCGACTGGAGATGATTGATGCAGCAATAAACGCATTTGAGTACGCCACTGATTTGGATTCGAATGACTCTTCAGCATGGTTCAATCTAGGCGCATTGAAGAAGAAAATGCAAGATGCAGAAGGGGCCATGAGTTGCTTCCAGTCCGCACTCACCTTGGATCCAAATTACGCCAAGGCTGCAAATGGGCTTGCCCTTGTTGCGTTGGATGTCGGTAAAGCAGACGTTGCAATTGATGCATTCAGGAAGTTGTTGATACTTGAACCAACACATGCGAGTGCCCTAATTTTTGCCGAATTACTCATTGATTTAGCAGAGGGAGAGGGCCGTGCGATCGAATTCGATTTGAGTCTACCCACGACATTACCGGCTGGGCCAGAAATGGCAGCAGAAGCCATGCAATTTTTGCAAGGCAGCATCAGCGCTCTAAGTGCACGTGCGCTCAGTCTTACCGGCGAGCACGCGGAATCCGTCATAATTTGGAAGCAATTGCTGGAGCAGGATAAATCCGATGCCAACTTGTGGCTTGGTTTGGCTCGATCACTCAGTGCTTCAGGGAATGAGGAGAAAGCAGCAACGTGCCGACAAAAAGCCCGCGAGTTAGGCGCAAATGTTTCAGAACCTAGCCCAGTAGTTATCGAAACTGTACCTCAAGAGATGACGGTTACCCCTGCGGTTGCCCCAAGTATTGAGGAACCTGTTGGGCAACCTGTTGAAGAGGACCCTTGGGGCGATGAACCCGAGCCTTTCACCCCCGAACCGGTTCAAGAATCGCAGCCACAAATTTCTACGGAAGAAATCCTTGTTCACGAAGCAGCATTGGACACGGTAGAGGAACCTGAGCAAGTGGAGGCAGAGCCGAATCCGGTGGTTGATTTGGCGGCCGCCGCGCTTGAAGCACAGGCCCAAAACATGGATGACCATGTTGTCCTGCCAGATTCTTCAAGTGTGGCAAATCAAGATATTGAGTGGTACAACAAAGGCAATGAATTGCTGAATAAGGACCGCTATTCCGAGGCGTTATCATGTTTTGATAGAGCCTTGCCCTCATTCAAGAATGACAAAGCGATGGCAATCAAAATTCTAAACGGACGGGGCAATTGTTTCTATTATCTCAATCAATACAAAGAGGCAATCGAGAATTACTACAAGGCCTTTGGAATCGACAAGAGTTTGACAACAGGAAAGGCACTGTACAATATGGGTACAGCCTATGCGGAATTAGAGTCATATGACAACGCTATTCACTGTTTCAACCAGTCCATTGGTAAGGATGTTGGTGAACCACTCGATGGTCAAAATAAGAAGCGAGCGAAAGAGCAAATTCGACTTTGCAAA
>DAVT01000045.1 GCA_002505685.1 Euryarchaeota archaeon UBA501
CAAGATACCATGCAAGAACTTGGGCATCGGGGCGATGGGGTCGTCGTGGCAGTTCTCGACACTGGTGTGGACAACGAGCACCGTTCCTTGAATGATTTTGACGACCAAAATGACGAACCAGATATTGATGCCAACAGTTACGTCGATCAGAAATGGGTGGCTGGTTACGATGCCACATCAACGTTCTCAAACACAAGTGGTACAGATGATCCCGATGATTCCAACGGTCACGGTACACACGTCGCAGGAACCAGTATTGGTACCGGCAGTAGTGATCGAACCTACATCGGTGTTGCACCCGGTGCCTACCTGGTGGACGTCAAAGTACTGACAGATGCTGGAGGTACGAATGCACAGAACACCCTCCGTGGTTTGCAATGGGCCATTAACAATGTTGACACGGACTGGGGCAATAATCAGTCTAGCAATGGAATCGATATTCTGTCCATGTCTTATGGAAGCGTGACCAACCCCAATTCTGATGATCCTGGGGACAACGGGACATCTGCTGAATCAGCCCTTGTGAATCAAGCCTCGGATGCCGGACTAATTTGTGTCATTGCAATGGGCAATGACGGCATGCACCGGGTACCAAGTCCAGCAAGTGCGGACACTTCAATTGCCGTAGGAGCAATCGATGAGCGTGACACACCAGATCGCGAAAATGATGAGATTGCCTCATATTCAAATTGGGGTCCACGTGTAGATGATGGTGACGATGACGATTGGGATGAAATGAAACCAGACGTTGTTGCCCCCGGTACAGGAATCAACGCTCCCCGGCATATGGAAGGGTCACTACAACTGCCAAACCAACCCCGCCCTCTTGCGGATAATGATTATCAGGAATTGGATGGAACCAGTATGGCTACACCCCACGTGAGTGGATTAATTGCCATCATGCTAGGAATTGATGAGGACTTAGATCTAGACGATGTTCGTGATTTGTTGCGCACCAACTCTGAGTTGAGAGGCGACCCCTACGACTTTGATTTCGATGAACAATGGAATGAAAAGTACGGATTCGGCATTGTTGACGGCGCAAGAATCCTTGAAAATTTGACCGGCCAATCCGGCGGCGGTGGCGGCGGCGGTGGAAACAACTCCACAAACCCAGGGACAGGTTCAGGATTTTGGGTTGAAATTATCAATCCCTCGAATGGCACATGGCTCATAGAAGGAGAAACATACCGAATCAACGGTACTTCTCAATCGGAAACTGAAGGGGCTTCCATTGAAGAGGTTCTTGTCAGCGCATGGTACTGGTATCAGGAAACAGGTTCACCCCGGGAAAAACGGGATGCATTTGAATGGACATCTGCAAGTTTGGATTCATCGGGAGAATGGAGTTACAATTTCTACGCTCAGGATTGGGTCGATGGTGAAGAATTAACCATTGAAGTCAGAGCCCGAGATTCTAATGATGCTTGGTCTGGCGACTCATGGGTTGAACTGATGCTGGGGGGCCAAAGCATCTCCATTGGTAACCCCAGTGGGCAAGACCCGGTTAGCGGAACGACCTCTATTTCAGGAACATTCTTGTCACCAGATCCTGATTATGTTGAATGGAGAATCGGGCGTGGTCAATGGCAACAAATTCCGGTTTCCAGTAGTGAGGAATATACCTCTGTCGATTGGTCTGTGAACTGGGATACTACTGAATTGGAGGATGGCTTCCATCGAATAGCAGTACAAGGTAGAGATCATTCAGGCGTGATGAGCGACGAATTGAGGCGTACAGTTGAAGTCGACAATTTCCCACCTGCACCCGACCTCTCAATTTTCGGTTCCCTCTCAGTAGAAGAATTTGGCATTCCAGTTGAAAATGCATATGTCAATACATTCCTTGAAGTTAGAGTCGATGTAAGGAATAACGGCGATGCAGATGCAGAAGATGTTGTAGTTCATCTGAGGGAACAGGGCACAAAACGTAGCGAAGCCACGGTTCCTTTGATTGAACCAGGTCAGGTTGTTGGTGTGATTCTCTATTGGAATCCGATGGAGAGCGGAACACAAGAATTGGAAGTAATCATCGACCCAGGGCAATCAATTCCCGAATCGGATCGTTCAGATAACTCGGCCACAATTAATTTCCCAGTTGAATCTAGACCAGATGGTGTAGATTTGGCGATTCGTCCAGGATCGATAACAACCTCTCCAGCAATTCCCAGACCCGATGAACCGTATTCGATTTCAATCCGTGTCGATAATTTGGGAGCTAGAGATTCAGAAGAATTGGTAGTCGAGTTGAGCGTGATGAATGAATTCGGTGGCTACGAGTTGGTGAGTACGATGTCCGCTGCGACTCTCGTAGGGCAAACCAGCGCTAGTTTCACATTCTCTGGCAATATTTCCGATCAACGAGGTTTGGCATACAAAGCCACGATTGTAACTTCTACCGATCTTTCTCCTGAAAACAACATGATGGACTTCATTGTCGTTCAAGATTTGGTTACACTTTCAGGTTCACGTACACCAGCATTGCAATCTACACATACGATCGAAGCCTCTGCAGGTTTGGGCGAAGATTCAATTTTGTTCAGTTCCAAAGGTTCAGAGGTTCTTGTGCATCGAATGGCAGCCGACCAATCATTGTACACCTGTCTAGTCCTTGAAACGGAGTGGACTGGAGACATCGCAGTCAATAGTTACCAAGGCGTAGTCACCGTTGCTTGGACTCGAACTTACCTCGATGAAAATTCATTTATTCGCTCAACGGTTTCCTACACAACCATCGACAGGACATGCCAAATGACGCCTCGACAGGATTTGATGCCAGGTCTCTTGTCCGCACAGGGTACCTATTGGGGTCTCGGATTGGACCAGAAGGATGACACAGTTGTGCTGGCTGGATATCACAGAGATTTGGTGACTGGTGGAACTTATCAAGACACAACTTCGATATTCCTAATCAAAACCGACTCACCACTTTCTGCAGATGATTGGACCATCCATAGGAATACGATTCTAGATATCGAAATGTATCCTCGCTCAGCCCCTCCAATAGAGGTTGAAATCGGTAAGGATGACATTCATATTTTACACCAAAACTTGAGAGACGATTCTACTGGAGATGAGAGACTAGGGATGTTCTATGCTCACGGGGCTGCCAATGAACAAAACTGGGCTTTCTCAATTGCTGCTGGAGATTACGCAATGCATGGCCGAATGTTGTTGTTAGAGAATTCGAATGGCTCTGAATCTTTGTACACAGCATGGCGCGAAGGGACAGAAGCAGATGCCGAATTGGTCACAAGAATTTCTCCAACATCTTGGCTTCAGGGCGAAGAAACACGTATCTCCGCAAGGGGATTATCCAACATCGCTCTAATCGAAACCGATCGAGGTGTTCAGATTCTTTACGATGCGATATCTCCTACCGGTCCAAAATTGCACTATGGTTTGCTTTCGGTGACAGAAGAAGGCCCTGAGATGTGGTTGTCCGACATGGTCAGCAGTGGCGCACTCCTTACGGCATGGCGTACGGAAGAAACGGGCGAACTCCACTTTACCTATGCAACCAACAATGGTTTGCGCGTAAGGAAGATGGTTGAAGATCCAACTGCCACCAATACCGAACAAGGGCTTCTAGATTCCATTCGATTGAAATTGGGTCTGGACTCTAACACGTTTGATGCTCTGGTGAACACGGTAATGATTACTTGTTGTTCACTCACTTTATTCGTTGCATTAATGGTTACAACCAATCGTAGACGTGGTGGAGATTCCAAAGATGAACCTGATTTTGTGAATGAAAATTGGGTCGATTTGGAGTCGGTAGATTCTGATTCTGATGATATTGAAGTTACTCCAGTCGTTTCACTAGGAGATGATGAGGATGAAATGGACGATCCTCCAACGCAAGATGAATCTGAACCCAAAGTTGTAGCGACACTGGAAGATGAAATCGAAATAGAGGATGATGCAAGCAACACCGGTCGCTCTGCACGTGCGTCTAGACGAGAAAAACGGGCTGCTGAAGCAGAAATGAAGCAAGTATTGGAAGATATGCACAAGGCGATCGAAGAATCAGGGTTGCCACCATTGCCAGCACCAGGGGAGTTACCCCCGCTTCCTTCACCGGGTGAACTACCGCCTTTGCCAGCACCGGGAGAGTTGCCCCCGCTTCCTTCACCGGACGACCTTCCGCCATTACCAGCCCTGGGTGAACTTCCACCATTATCTGAATCAGGGGAGTTACCACCATTGCCTGATTTACCTGCTCCAGAAGTTCAAGTGACCTGTGACAGTTGTGAATCATCATTTACGGCCCGCGCAAACAAAGCAAGACGAGTCAAGTGCCCACTCTGTGGTGAAACTGTTAGATTGTGAGGAGTAGAAATGTGTGGCATCATTGGATACATTGGAGAACAACAGGCCCTGCCGTTTCTTCTCGACGGACTTCGAAGACTGGAATACAGGGGATATGATTCCTCTGGAGTTGCTGTAAAAAACGGCGGCATAACTGTACACAAAAAGACTGGAAAGGTTGCTGATTTAGAGGCTAAACTTCCAGCCTCTGTTGAAGGCACATGTGGAATTGCCCACACTCGCTGGGCAACCCATGGTGGGGTTACCGACGAAAATGCCCATCCACACTGCTCTGCTGATGGGAAAATTGCGCTCGTGCACAATGGAATTATTGAAAATGCCCGCAACCTTCGAAATCGATTGGAAAATGAAGGGGTTAAACTCCGTTCAGAAACAGATTCAGAAGTGTTGGTTCACTTGATTCACCGCGAAATCTCCAACGGAGCAAAGCCACTGACTGCCGTACGCCGAACACTCAAACGTGCACGAGGAACATGGGGTATTTGTGTTGTCTTTGAGGATCATGAAAAAATCATTTGTGCCCGTAATGGCTCACCCTTAGTCATTGGAGTTGGTTCTGGGGAAAATTGGATTGCCAGCGACACACTGCCTCTTCAAACCCTGACACAACAAGTCGTCCGATTGGATGATGGAGATTTGGCAGAAGTTTCTGCAGATGGGATCAAAACCAGCCGATTTGATGGTCGGACAACGGATTCTGAAGTCACTTCATTGGATGGAGAATGGGGTGAAGCAGAATTGGGCGATTTTCCACATTTCATGCTGAAGGAGATACATGAGCAACCCGAGGCACTTCGACAATGTCTAACTGGTCGCTTGGATATCAAAAATGGAAATGCCCGTCTTGGGGGGATTGGACTAACTGCCAAACAATTGCAGAAGATTCCCCACGTACGCTTGCTAGGATGCGGGACCGCTTTGAACGCCTCACAAGTCGGCCGTATTGTAATTGAAGAGTTGGCGCGAGTACCCACTTTGGCCCACGTCAGTAGCGAATTCAGACATAACAATCCGGTGATCGAAACAAACGCGCTTCATTTCGCAGTTAGTCAATCTGGAGAAACGGCTGATACGTTAGCTGCAGTAAAGGAGATTCAACTCAAAGGTGGCGAAGTTCGAGGTGTAATCAATGTGGTCGGTTCCACCATCGCGCGTCAATGTGGCAGAGGATGTTACATCCACTCGGGACCAGAACAATCGGTTGCTTCCACCAAGGCCTTCTCCAATATGGTGGCGGCATTGTCTTTGTTCGGGATCCAAATTGGTCGGGCCCGTACCCTTTCTCGAGAAAAAGGCAAGAAATTGGTTAAATCATTGCAAAAAATACCCAAATTGGTTGGAGATTATTTGGAGGCACCAGGTCCTATCGAGGAAGTCGTGGATTTGGTAAAGGATGCGAAGAGTGTGTTATTCCTAGGTCGTGGAATATCGGCCCCAGTCGCCCGAGAGGGTGCTCTTAAACTGATGGAAATCGCGTACATCCCATGTTTGGCATATCCGGCTGGAGAGATGAAACATGGCCCAATCGCTCTTCTTGAAGAAGGCAGCCCTGTGGTCGTCATCGCACCCAATGATTCTTTGAAGGATAAGACCGTATCAAGCATTCAAGAATGCCGTGCTCGTGGCGCCAAGATAATTCTCATTCATGAAGAAGGTGACCCGATTGCTGAAGAAGCAGATATTTCGATTCCAGTTCCTGCCACAGATCCGATGTTTACACCGATGCTGACAGTTTTGCCTTTGCAATTGATTGCATATCAAACTGCATTGGCTCTAGGCTGTGATGTTGATCGCCCGAGAAATCTCGCGAAATCTGTCACAGTCGAGTGACCTCAATGGATGGTAAACTTACACATTCCTGGGTCCCATCGCCAAGCATGGTACCCCAGTGTGTGTGACGTGTGACGCATCTTGACAATCGCAATCTTTCGATTGATTTGGTCACCACTTCGTTCCATCGTTAGATGAATGACACCATCTGAGAGGTAATCTTCAATTCCGTATTCACCATACTGATTTTTCATTTCACCCATCATTTCGCAAATGATGAATGTAGTCAAACCGAGTCGTCGGCATGCCTCAAAGAAGCGGAAGGTTTCATCGCGCGGGTTTTCCATTTGTGTTAGAGTGAAGAATGCCCCCAAGGAATCGAAGACCAAGACTTCAAAGCCAATACTTTCGCGATAGTTGGTCAATTGCTTGATTAGTTGCCCCATCCAATCGACCTGGTGGGTTTTGCCAGCATCATGCAATTGAACTCGCAGGTCAGCCAAATCGATAATGGCAATATTGCTTCGAACACGAGGGTCATCCACATTCATCCCCATGTTTGCCATGTGTCCAGCGAGGGATTCTTTGGACTGTTCTAGCGTCACGTAGATTCCTGAAGTTCTACCTTCCAGCACAGCATTGTACAACATTGCAAATCCTAAACTTGATTTCATTGAACCCGAGGTTCCGGCCAACAAACAAAGGTGGCCCTTTGGTATTCCACCTTGCATTTGGTCATCTAGTCCTTGTACGTAGGTTGGGATTCTCTCGCTTGCACCACTCATTTGGCCCACCAAACCTAGGGATTCACTGCAAGAAGATAAACGCGACCCTCCTCGGATTGCCCATGGGAATGGTCCTTCTCGCCTCCGCTTCACAACGTCGAGCATCGATGTTAGAGCAATTGGGAATGGAGGTGATTCAACGTCCACTACGCGCGCGCGAGCGCCCGCATAAACATGGGATTCCAATTTCAGAACAGGTTGAACAGACCTTGCTAGGTAAGGTTGAAGCAGCCCAAAGAGAATGCTCAGACTCCCTCATCATTGTTGCAGATACCTTGGTTGAGGATCCCGATGACATTTTGAATCCAATGGGACAACCTAACAATCGACACGAGGCACTCAATATGCTCCTAAGACTGAGTGGTAGAAATCATCGAGTGTGGACAGGAACAGCTTTGATTCAGGGCGACAAAGTCGAGTGTTGGGTTGAGTCCGCAACTGTTTCGATAGATCTTCTGGATGAAGACGTATTGGAGGCATTGATTGTTTCCGACTCGTGGCGCGGTAAGGCAGGGGGGTACGATTACGCAGGCCCGATGGGTGATTTTGCAACCATTATTGACGGTGTAGAAGAGACTGTGCTTGGATTCACTCCACAACTATTTGCAGCCTTGAGTATGATTGAGCCGTAGTTCCATCATGATTTGAGGAAGTTAGCAATCGCCAGTCGAACTTTTCGCATCGGTAAGTCGTAGGACTTGTGCCAATTCGACTTCGTTTTCCGCTTTCCCATCTCGCTTTAGTGCAGTACCTACAATCCACGCACAGGCTAGGGATAAATCGGGCAAGGACTCGCAAGTGACTCCTGAACCAACAATCAATGGTGCATCTTGAACCACATGTTTTACCCGTTCAATATCGACCCTACTCGTGGGGGTTCCAGTGCCGTTTCCGGAAACGATCAACGCATCAGCCAAACCCCGATGCCATGCATCCTTTGCTTCTTGTTCCAAGGACCACTTTTCATCAAAGGGAGTTGCATGCTTGACTCCAACATCAGCGAGGATTGCTATATCTGAACTCAGGGAATCTCGTAGACGAAGTGTTTCTGCGGCTTCTCCTTCAATCAATCCTTGATCAGTCACCATAGCGCCGATGTGAACATTGACACGAATAAAACAAGCCCCAGTCGATGAAGCGATTGCAATTGCGGCATGGGGGTCATTGCGAAGCACGTTGACCCCTACTGGAACAGAACTCATTTCAACGATGGAACGAACGATTCGAGTCATCGCCGCAATGGTCACAGCATCGACCTTTTTTTGGAATGGAACATCTCCGAAATTCTCAACCAAGATGGCATCCACTCCACCGGCCAGAAGCGTACTAGCATCTGCAATCGCGATTCGTTCAACGTCACTTAAATCACCAGCAAAATTGGGCGAACCGGGTAACGCCTTCAGATGAACCATACCAATGATTCCGGTAGGGATTTTTTTACGCATTTGCTCCCCTCTATTCCTCGGCCTGTAACCAACGCCAACAAGAGCGCAATCCATCTTCTAGACTCTGGCTGGGAGTCCATCCCAACGCGTTTTCTGTTTGTGAAATGTCAGGAGTTCTCCTTCTAGAATCTCCAGGGTGGCCCGTTTCTTGGAAGTGAATTTCAGAGTTTGAGCCTGAAATTTCTAAACACAAATTGGCCAATTCAGCGACGTTCACTTCTTCTGTGCTTCCTAGATTGAATGCGGCACCTGCGAGTTGTGAACCATCTAATCCCTCCTCTAATTCTCCTGCGATTCGAATTCCTTCCACCACTTCCTCCACCCATGTGAATGAACGTGTTTGCATGCCATCTCCATGAACGGTGATTGGTTCTTCTTTACGGCATTGTTCAAGGAAAATACCAGTCACTTGTCCATAAGCATCTCCCGGTAAACGTGGCCCATAGGCATTGAATGGCCGAACGATTCGCCCATCTAGGCTACTGTTGCTAACCGCATGCTGGACCATAATTTCTCCAAGGTACTTACTGGCTCCATACGAGTGTCGGCCATGCAGGGATGCTGATGTGAACAAACTGTCAGAGTCGTTGGTGAGCGGCATTTCGGGCTGTTCTCCAAATGCTTCAGGAGAAGATGTGAACACAAATCTCGCGCCGCGTGTGATTGAGAAATCTAGAGCAACTCGCAACGTGTTAAGATTGACTTGAATCACAAAATCAGGGCGCTCATGAAACCATCTTGTTCCGTTAATTGCAGCCAAATGGTAGACACAATCCACGCCCCCCAATTTGTCTGCCGCTTTTTCGTAATTTGATCTCTCAGCAGCATCTCCCAATACGAGAAAATAACCATCCATGCCCTTGCACCCTTCGAGATTTTTCTTTTTACCTCGGAACATGTCATCTATGACTGCTACGGAGTGACCCATCGCAACCAATTGTTCGGTCAGGTAACTGCCAAGAAAGCCAGCCCCACCGGTTACGATGCAACGCATGTTGAGGGAGACGGGGTCTTCCCTCAAGGAGATACTGCCACACGATTCACCACGCAGAGTCGCACAATCCCGTCTTCCAAGGTCATCTCCACATCATCTCCAGAATTGATTTCCAAGCATGGATCATCTCCAAATCCATGGGCATATGGAACATTGAGTAAAGAAGCAGCTGGCAATGTCAACGGACAAACATCTCTATTGACAATCGCCTTTGGTCCCCTTCCCGTATAGATGAGACCCATGAGAATGAAGGGGGCAACGGTTGAACCACTTCCCTTGGGGTAGATTAGTACAGTGTCAGAAATCGCAATTCCATCCAGTGGGTGCCCTGGTTCTTCTATCACTCCCGTATCGCGATTTACATATCCAAGGTAGGTAATGGGTACATCCGTGACCAACGCCTTCCCACTCACACTCCATTCTGATTGAGATGGCAAACTTCTGCCCGATGAGATGAAATCGTTGTCTCGAGTTACCTTGTTTGTCGAGATCGGTTTGGCTCCTTTCGCGTGGAGTTTAGGTCGTTCCCCTGCTGAAAGGGTGGGGTCAAATGCATGGGCCACACAATCTTCAATTCGCATCACACTGGTGGGCATTCTGTTCAGTCCACTGGTAAGGTAATGCTCGGCCTTCAGCGAATTTGTCAACAGGTGATTGTAGCGCGTACGATTGTATGGTGTTACTTCTGGGCATGTATCTTTCAGAATCACTGCACCGGCTTCTTCGAGAACGGCCAGTGTTCCTTCTTGCTCCAACAGTTCGTGATTGTGTCCACTGGTGAATACCCACAACCGTTGGTTCGGGATTTTTTGTCCCAATTCCATTCGTGCTCGAACCGAGGCTGCCGTAGTACGAACCTCTCCTACACTGGCTTGTGGGCATCCGATGACGACCAAATCCACTTGTCCTGTGGGGGCTAAATCGGTATACCTCCCCATCAAGTCTGATTCGGTAAACACAAGTTCTCCTTCCGGCTGATATTCAGGAGGTACTGCTGACACACCGTCTGCCCAAAGCATCGGGCAACCATAGTTTGCAGCAGCAGCTGTCAAGGCTTTCTTTTGCTCAAATGAAACGTAATCTGGAAGTCCTGTGATGTGCGGCATCATGCCCCATGGTAGTTTCCATTCAGGTTGAATTTGCTTGCCAATCCAATCTCCTAAAACACTCCAATCTGCGATGTATGCTAATTCACAATCAACTTTGACATGGATGTTTGGTATACGGTTTTCCTCCAAATGTAAACCCCATTTAGGTGCCCACCCGGTTAGTGCTGTCGCAAGTGCTGACAATCCACTTTCTCTATTGGTAATTAAGGAGGTATAAGAGTTCGAAAAGGCGACTGCATTGCTTTCAGCCCATGAACCAATACCTTCGTTTTCAACACCTCGATCATAGGGTGTACAGGACAATGTGGCTTCGATACCAAGTTCAGCATAGGCATGGACAATTTCGAATTGGTTCTTGAGAAAATCCTCAACTTCGATATCCATTTCTTCCATCTTTTCTTTATCACAACCCGCACTGTTGAGTGTGGTAGGGATGGCGACAATTCCTCGCGTATCTCCAGCAAGGTCTGCCAGAAATCGTCGAAGCCCATGGCCTCCAGTCAGAGGAGAAACACCACTTACATGCGCGTGCGCACACGAAACAAATTCGCTTGCTCCAGCTGTTGAAGCCAAATCAATAACCAGTCGTGCGGCCTTTTGTTTGGTCGGACCATGCTCGCCGGCCAACATGGCTGCGAGTGACTCCGGGATGTCCATCGGTAGGAACCGACCGGCTCTTGCCCATGAAGATGCGGGTCGATTGGTACTTTATCGGCGGGAAGCCAAAGGTTGTCGCCAACCTTGACCAAATGCACGATTTGATACCCGAGGGGCAGGACAAAGTTGCCAACGCTTGTGTTCGTTGGCATGAAGGCGCGACAGGATGCTTTCCGTCAAGGGCGAATCATTCCGAATTCCTCGCTCAATCCAGTCCTCTAGGATGCTGTCTAGTACAGTGTATGGGGGTAGATTGTCTTCATCTTTCTGATCAGGGGCCAATTCTGCTGACGGTGCTTTAGTCATCGTAGAATCAGTGATTGGTGGTGTGCCTACGGCATTTGCGTTGATGGCTCTAGCAACTTCGTAAACTTCGGTTTTGTATAGGTCCCCCAAAGGAGCATAACCTCCGTTCATATCTCCATAGAGCGTGCAGTAACCCATAGCCAATTCACTCTTATTTCCAGTCGCGATTGCCATCGCCCCACGCGCATTGGCAGCCCCCATCACTAGTGTGCCACGAATTCTTGCCTGCAAGTTCTCTTTGGCAACGGGGTGTCCTGAATCTAACTCGCTCGCAAGCGTATCGTCCACGCTACTGTGAATCTCATTAATGGGTAAAATTTGCAACTCCATTCCAAGCGCATCTGCAGTTGCCCTAGCATCTTCAATCGAATGATCCGAAGAATGTCGGGACGGCATCGCCAGACCAAGCACATTTCCGGCACCTACTGCCTCACAAGCAATGGCTGCGCACACCGCAGAGTCGATACCACCACTCATTCCGAGCACGATTTGGCTGATGCCCGATTTTCGACAATAATCAGACAAACCCAAAGTTACCGCAGACAACAAATCTTGTCCCTTTGAGGGAAAAGTTGGTTGCTTATCGGAGGGAACCATTTCCAAATCTGCGATGTTTGTATCCAATGCAATCCAAGACGCCATCTCTGGCTTCTCAATATTGATTAGCAGGATTCCAGAGCACCAAGCGGGTCCTTGGACAACAGTCCCATCGGACCATCCAGCAATACTTCGACCATCAAACAAGAGGTCATCGTTGCCACCCACTTGATTGCACAACAAGAAAGGGTGGTCTAGTGTTGAAGCCGCCTTTCGGACCAGTTTTGCTCTAACCCCTTCTTTCGCCAAATGGTAGGGTGAAGACGAGAGGTTTACGCTGACTGCCAACGGTTCCCCTTGGTGCTGCCATGTGGCCAACTGTTCAATCGGATCCGCCGGATAATCGGAGGGGACTTCGCCGATGTGTTGCCATGCATCTTCACAAATCGTAATCCCAACCGATGCTCCTTGCAAACTTCTGTCGATTCCAGGGCCATCATCCGCTTGGAAATATCTACCCTCGTCAAATACATCATATGTGGGAAGCAATTGTTTGCGACCGACAATTTTCGACGTCCTTGAATCTGCAACCCGCACCACGCCATTGAACGGTTTTTGTCGATCTTTTCCGGCGGATAGTGGCGTCCCAATCAACAATGGAATCGGACTCTTGACTTCCATTGAAGCGGCCTCACATGCAGCAACAAAGGGCGCATCCATCAGCATATCACGTGGGGGGTAGCCTGAGATGACCAATTCACTGGTCACCGCCATATCTGCCCCTGCCTCGGCAGCTTTGGCAGCCGCCTCTTCGACCAATGCGACATTGCCAACAATATCGCCGACCGTCGGGTCC
>DAVT01000101.1 GCA_002505685.1 Euryarchaeota archaeon UBA501
TAGGCGTCAGCCTTGTTGGGTCACATGATGGATGTCACTGCGGCAGTGCTCTTCCCCTCCCTTGCGAAATCGGGAGGTGCGGTGACTGGCCTGAGTATGCCCGAAGAGGAGCCAGTTTGGAATTTGCTTGACAAAACTAGTCCAAACGGAATGGCGAATCAACTGGAAAAATTACTGCAGGGTTTGGGATCAAATAGACGAAATCTGCACCCATCTGTAACGATTGATGAGTCCAAGGGACCAGTGCATATTGTCGACGGAGCGATGATTGGACCAAGTGTTCACATTGAGGGGCCGTCCTACATTGCCGGTGAGGTCCGACATGGTGCATACGTTCGAAGCCACTCTTGGATTTGCAGAGGTGCAGTTGTTGGTCATGCTACAGAAATCAAGCACAGTTTGCTACTGCCTGGTGCCAAAGCACCACACTTCAATTACGTAGGTGATTCAATCCTAGGAACTGGTGTCAATCTTGGCGCGGGTTGCAAACTTTCGAATCTGAGAAACGATGGACGCCAGATTCGGATTCACAATCTATCACTCGATACCGGTTTGAGGAAGTTTGGTGCCATCTTAGGTGAAGGGGTACAGATTGGATGCAATGCTGTCTGTAACCCGGGCACAGTTCTAGGTGTAAATTGCAATGTTTGGCCTAACGTCACAGTAAGTGGAGCACATGCAAACGATAGCACGCTGAGAGAGTGAATACATGACCGGACCAAGGCTGCACGGTACGGATGGTATCCGTGGAAGGGTCGATTCACATTCTGGGGATGACGAAAGTGCACTTCAGGCGTTGATTGAACAGCGTATATTGAGTTCACGAGCGATGCGAATAATTGGTGAGGCTACTGGACTTTTCTTGGTGGATGACATTGGAGAGTCTCCTCTCGTTCTAATCGGTTGGGACCGAAGAGATGGGAATCCAGAACTGGTCGATGCGTTAGAATCCGGCCTAGGTGCCGCCGGTTGTCGAACCATGCGGATAGGTGAAGTTCCAACCCCTGGGATTCACCATGCCGTGATGATTTGCGCGGCTGATGCGGGAATGATGGTGACTGCTAGTCACAACCCTGCAACTGATTCAGGGGTCAAACTGTTTGATGCGAAAGGGTACAAATCCATGCCGGAAACTGAGGAAAAAATCTCACAATTGGCTTGGGGACTAGCCGATGGTTCCCATGCTGCACCTCAAGAATGTGGAAATGTATTGGATGAAATCGATGGTCTCAACCTTTACAGAAATGCAGTCCAATCTCGAATTGTAGAACTTGAATCATTGTTTGCACTGGAATTTGACGCCATCAATTGGGCTGGGACAATTGCCAACCCTGGACTGTTGCTCGATTGCTCGGGAGGTGCAGGGGCGACATGGTTGGCTGATCAACTGACAGAGAATGGGCTTGCTGCTATCGAGGTGAGCAGTCGTCTCGACCCCATCAATCAAAATTGTGGAGCGGGTGAATTCTCACCAACTCAAGAATGGAAAGTGAGTGAATTGCTCATGGAACCGCCCGAGCATCGTTTGCTTTGGTGCATAGCCCAACGATTGGAAAATAATGATGGCGTGATTCCATGGACACCAGGTGAAATTGTCGGTGCTGCCTTAGATGGTGATGGGGACAGATGTTTACTTGTCGAAGGGACTTCTGATGGTTTGAAAATTATCGATGGAGATCGCATGTGTGACGATATTATTCGAGCCTCTGTTGCAATGAAAAATGGTGAATGGAAAATGGCATCCAGTATCGAAAGCGATCTTGGATTAACCGCTGATCTGAAGCGCTTGGGTAATCATCAGTCTATCACTACGGCCGTTGGTGATCGATGGCTTTCAGCTGCATTATGGCCTAGTTCCGAGAATAGAGATATTGAATCAAACGAAATTCCACGCCTCATCGGAACCGAAGATTCTGGACATCTCGTGTTGCCCACACTAACCCGGGATGATACCAATCTGTGGGGTATGGTAGGAGATGGAACTGCGACTCTGTTGGCCTCATTGATGGCAAGACATGTCATCACTCATTCAGATGTGAAAACAGGTTTTGCGAGTGGGTGGAAGAAACGAGTTTCAATCAAGCCCAGTGTCCGTGAGCGTTGGACAGGAAGAAATGATTTGGCCGACATGGTACATTCGATTGCCGAGGAATGGTGCGATTGTTCACTGCAAAGAATCGATGTAGAGGGTGAGCCAGCCCTATTGTTGATGTCTGGACAATTGGAAGGTTTGCCCATATCAATTGCAATCCGAAATTCCGGAACTGAAGCAAAAACTGCGGTATCGATTCGATTTGCCAAAGGAGTACTTGCTGATGGTGAAGATTTGATGGAAACCCTTGTCGAGAAAATTTCCGAACACCTAATGCCTTGAATAGGAGCACAGAGGAGAAATCGCTAAGTTTAGCAGAGATAACGCGAGATGAGGAACATGTTGCCGCCCGAGACCTTGACAAAACTCGATGCGATGGATGACTATGATCGAATGCTGGCTTTCGGAAGAGTTGGTTCGGATTATCGAATGAGTGCAACAGAAGTTGAAGCGCAGTATAATGCTTGGAAAAGGGGAGAAACTGTTGCACCATCGACATTTTCTCGTGACGATTCAGGGCCTAGTGCACCGACTGGTCAATCTGCAAATTATATTCAAGATGCTTCAAAATATCGTGCAACTTACGATCCAAGTCGCGAAGGGAAAGCAAGGCAATCACAAATTGAGCAGGCCGTCATGTGTCCCGCTTGCAACTCTGCTTTGGGTATTCCTTCAGTACGTCCAATCAAAGTAACCTGCCCGAATTGTATGGCTGAATCGACATTTACCGCATAAAATGTGGGAAATTATCCAACAATTGAAATCACTGTCGCACCCCCCTAAGGGGTGCGGGAGGTGTCAATAATGGTCCGAACATTGGTTATCACGGTTGATCGTGACAATGATTTGGGGGTCAAAGCTGGCATTCGAGGAAGTGTAGTTGGGCGGCGTCAAGTTCTGACCGCCGCGCTACGACTTGGCATTGCAGACCCCGAAGAAAGTGACACCAATGCAATCCTTGGAGCGTTGCATCAGCATGATTTGCTCGCCGAGGGTGCTGAACCAAATGATGAAGTCGAAATCGCGATTCTGACAGGAGATGAACGAGTTGGAGTGAAATCGGATCGAAACATTGCTCAGCAACTTGAAGATGTGATTTCAGAATTCCAGCCTGATCGAGGAATATTGGTTACAGATGGAATGGAAGATGAATCGGTATTGCCTATCCTTACAAGCCGACTTTCAATTGATCATGTTGAGAAAATTATCGTACGCCAATCAAAAGGTATCGAAGGCACATACTACTACATCGCCAAGGCGATTGAAGACCCTCGTTGGCGTGCTCGCTTGTTGGTGCCGATTTCGATATTCATGATGATTCTTGGTTTGGGAATGATTCTTCCCAATGGAAGTGTCTTGATTGGAGCAATGCCGTTGCTCGTTGGAGTTTACTTGTTGTTCAAAGGACTCGGTGCCGAAGATCGATTGGAAAGGCTGATGCGAGATATGCGTGAATCAGCTGATGCTGCTATTCTCTCCTCCTTATTGTGGGCCATTACTGGGGTTGCAGTATTACTTGCGGTTGTCGAAGGTTACGATACATATGGTGATGTTTCAGATAGCGGGAGTGGAAGCAACATTTTACTCGGATTGGAAGTATTACAGAAATCATTGACTTGGATTGTACTTGGAGCGCTCGCGTTTGCACTATCTCTGATGGTGCTTCGATGGAAAAAAGGAAACTTCAGCGGCCGATCAATTTTGGTGATTGCATTCGGAGCCGTTCTTTGGACCATGGCAACAGCGGCGCTAGAAGTAGCAATCCAAATTGCAAATGGAAGTGGTTACGAATACGATGTATCGACAATCTTGGATGATTGGGGTAACACGATTCTGGCCCTATTCATGTTCTGGGCGGTTCGAACTGGTGTGCGTTCGTGGGAATCCAAACAAGATACAGGTCGTTATTGGGGCGTTTGATTCCTCAATTTTCTGCCGGCTGAGCCTGTTGTTCTTCGCGGTGCTTTGCACGTTGCCTCGCGCGTAGATACTTCAACGGATGATCCATCCACTCTCGATTACACAAATCGGATTTTACGTCTCCTCTTGATACTGGACAACAAGCGTTAATCTGCAATTTGGGGCAGCCTGCTGGGGTGTATTCATTCTCGTATACATGATTCAGTTGATATCGAGTGGTTTCGGCAGAATAATCGGGTGCATTCACGAAAAGCGCTTGCGCTTCATCGACTGTTAATCCAATGACTCTAGATATACTTGCAAGGAAGACGCGCCCTACGTGATTCACGTTGATAGATTGAGATAGTTGCGTAGTGATTTCTCTCATGCAAGGTGGCCAATCTTCCTCATCGGCTGAAGTGAAAGATATCTCTGTACTAGCATGATGTTTCAATAGACCAACCATGTTACCGACCTCTTCTGCCATTCGCCCGACAAAAGCTTCGTCCATCAATTCCATCCGATTACGACAATCCTCGATTAGTTTGGTACGAATTCTTTCTTTCAATAGGCGTGAAAGGCGTTGCTGGCTATTCTCATTAGAGGCAGGGGACAATATCACCCAACCCTGTCGAACGGGTCGATTGGGAAGACGCCAGTATGAACCGCTAATCTTGGGGCAAATCTCAATGAAATCTGTCATCGGCACTTCCCAAAATCCTTCTTGACCCATGCGCACGTCACTCAGATAGGTTTCAGCAAGACGCTGAAATGATGTGGGGGATTCGGTGCCCCACAATTGATCAGCACGACTGGATTCGCCTTCTGCCCATTTACCCAGCAAACGCTCATCAAACGAAGCGCAAACAATCACCATCGCGTAAAGAAAAGAGAGGCATTCGACCATTTGGCCATAGGGTGTGTGAATATCGAAGGCGGTGGCTGTATCGATTCCTTCCTTGAGAGTGACGGATTCGGCTAGTCTCACGCGCGCGCGTACACGCACATCTTCAAGCCAGTCGGTATCGACCAGTGATTCTAAATCGACATTGTTCGCTTCCATATGCGCCTTTATTGCTATATTTGCCTGTGGAAGAAACGGATACCGAGCCATAACAACCGAATCCTCGATGGGTTTGGGTTGCAGTGGCATCGGCATGGAGTGTCCATCCTGTAAACGAGGGTTCTTGAGGTTCTCTATTCCTCGGCGTGATGTGACGAGCGCTATGCACTCTAGATTGGTCCAAATTCAGGACGATATCCGGGGTGATTTTGGTTGGCGTTTACAGGATGATTTGGATTCTGCAAAGGATCTGTTATGGTACTGTGAATCGAAATCATGGTCAAATCCATCGTGGTCCCCAAGCGGTCGACAGGATACCCTACTCATGTTGCAGGAAGAGTTGATTTCTGGGCCTCTGACTGTTCTTGGAGCGGCTGCTGAGCCTAGCAATGTAAGAGATGCAATTGTTGAGGGGCACCGATTAATTGCTGCCGATGGGGCGGTTGGGGTCCTGAATGAATCAGAATATCCCGGAATTGCTTGGGATGCACTGCTATGTGTTGTGAGTGATGGAGATGGAGATATGGAAGATTTGGCAAAGGCTGCCGAACAGGGTGTTCCTTTCGTCTTACATGCACATGGTGATAATGTAAAACAATGGATTGAACTGCTTGATATTCTGTTACTCTACGACACCCCTATCGTGCTCACACACCAAACTCCAGGCCTTCTCAAAGGTATGCACAATCCGGGTGGATTTACCGATGGAGACCGTGCCGTGTGCTTTGCACTATCGCAGAATGTATCGCAAAGACGCATCCGATTGCGAGGATTTCGGACGGATTCAATCGGCCGATGGACCGGCCAAACCAACCCTGAACGGAAGATGCGTAAATTAGAGTGGATGAGTCGTGTCCTCAAAATCGCTGGGGTGAGTATGTGAATCTGGTCCACGAAGCGATGGCTCGGGAAACTTCTCAAGACGGTAAGAAACCAAAGAAAGAAACGAAAAAAAATGCGTGGACTAGGTTCATTGCTACATTTTTGACATGGATTCTGCTGAATCTAATTTGGATGTATTTCTCCCATGCAGTCGCGGTAAACGAAGTCAACGAACATGACCGAGTTATCGATAGTGAATATGTCCTAAATGTCCCCAATATGTTCGGTCTTGATCGGGAGACTCCGGTGGATATGAGTTGTGATTTCAGACCTAAGAATTCCACAGTTCCCATTGTTACAGTTCGTATTCATCACGAAGAATTGTTCTGGGATAATTCCGAGGATTTATCGCTGATTTGGGAAGGGAATTCAAGCGATGATTGCAGAGTTGATCAATTGACACTGCCCCCCGGCGAACACAGATTCCACACCACTGTCATCATGGATGGGGAAGAGGTGACCAATCCCTCAAGTTATATCAGTGCTGAAATGGAACTGGGTATGCACCTTTGGGAGCCATTCCGTATGGAAGGATTCGTCGTGGCGAATCTTCTTGGTTTGTTTCTAGGATTAGCGGATAGGGTGATTCGACAAATCATCCGAAAGAGAAGGGAATCTCGAGTTCGGAACCTGCCCCTCCACAAGCGAAGGCAAAAGGAAGAGTGGGAGCAACTTGCGCATTCGATGGCGGGGGGAGATCCTGTTGATGTGGATGATTTGGTGGGCTTCCAATTGCAAGACGAAAATGAAAGCGCGGAAATGCAGCGAAGAAGAATGCGTGAGAGGTTTGCAGCTCAAGCAGCCGAAGCCGACGGGGACATCGACGAATTTGTTGACGATGATGCTGTCGACCAAGATGATGAATTGGGGAAGGGAACGACTGAAGGATTAACTGGGAAAGTTGAGAGAGACCGCAATATTCGCACTGTCGGCGATTTGTGGAGACAGTTGAGTGGATCTGATTCCAAAAAGAAACGGAAATGATTACCCGCTTACAAAGTCGTCAAGTGTAAACACCGTCACACGGTCATTCTTGAACAATGAATCCGTACTATTGACCAAACCATTCACTCGTTGGCGAGTATAATTGTCTACTCCATAATGGTCGATGACGTGCTGCATCACACGGATGTATTTGCGCACAGCACCTTCACTAACGGTAAGTGCTAGATTACCCCCACAAGTTTGCTCCTCTTTGGTAAAATGGGATGCGCCCCTAAAGTCCTCTTTCTTAATCTTGATACAGTAACCTGACAATGGAAATCGTCGATATGATTCACCACAACGCACACATCGGAACTTCTGCCTAGTGAATGCAACAAGATTTCCTCGAAGGTCGGGCAAGAAGTGCGATTCAACTACTTGACTCGCGACATTTCGTACATCCACACCTCTCAATTGCTGACCCAAGAGCAATTGCGCGTTCATTTTGTCAATCATGGTTTCCAGCGTTTTGTATGATGAATTCAGTGGCCCTGAATCGATTGAATTGGCATCATGTGTGTACCCGTATCCGCGCAATGCCCCAATGGTTCCAATTCTTCTCTCCACAATGTCCATCTGATTTGCGATTTCATACGGGAGTGGTTGTTCTTGAGTGGCCTCAAAGAATGAACGATGATACCACCAAGAGGTGTCGACGTTCAATGCTTCTTTGTCTAATTCCTCCGGGTTCAGACGGGTTGAGAGTGTGAGGGGGGCGTCCATTCGGCCCCCCCGGTTGCTTGGTAACAATATACGGCTGAAATTCAAAAGGCAATCGAGCAGTAAAATCAGAGCATCCTCATCCCCGTCACAGTTTCGTCTTTTGGCGGCATGGTACAAGGTGTGCCCATAGCCGGCACTTGCATTCGACCACCCGATGATTCGTGTCAATACGCCTCCAGATGTATGTGGCGCAAGACCAACACAGAGATGGCCCACCAGATCGCCTGAGGATTGGGCCTCATAGAATGGTTCCATGTCATAAAATCGAATGAGTAATTCATCGATGAATGCACTGGCTCGCAGAAGATAGTCCTCGGCTTTTCGGCTGGGGATGAAATCCTGTGGAAACAATTCAAGAATTTGTTCTTGTTTAGTATGAGGTTGACCGTCGATGTCGTGGGTGTATCCCAATTCAACCAAGCGTTCAACTGGTGTACCGATATCTTTGGCTCTAAAGTGTGTCACTGGAACGTCGATCATATCGTAACGCACGGTTCCAGCTTTGAAGCAAGGAAGTTCGTGTTTTGCTCGTAAAATACCCTTTTCTAGAGGTTCAGGGAAACGATCTGCGGAGGTCAATCCTTTGACTCCTTTGAATTTCTTGGGGATTCTATCTAATCCCATTTTGATTCTCTTTGTTTCTAACAATTCGGGGATGTTCACGGTTTGATTGATACCTCTTCTCCGTCCCTGATTTTGTTGTGATTCTACGATTGGCTTTGTTTGGCCTCCGCATTCTGTGGGTTCAGTGGGGATGCTGCGGTGATGGCAGATTGTATACGGTGTTCGTTGGCCACATTTGATGCATTCTCTGGTACCCATTGTCACCATAATGCTGCCTTTATTTGCAGCTTGCGTGATGAGACGTTGTGGCCCTCCTTCGTTTCCAATCGGGAAGATACTGTGTGGCTTACCTTTCATCTCCCGTGGAGCTGCTTTTTCGGGTCGACCCATGCGACATCCCACCCTACATGGTGCAGCTGAAACCCAACGCAAATCACTGCACTTCTTCACCAACCACAATGCACCATCAACGGTGTGCTCGTCGAGAAGAACTTCTGCTGCTTCCAACGCTTCAGAATCTCGGGGACCCTCGTCTGGAATCTTTTCTGCAGCGTCTCGGCCGGCTTGTTCTGTCTCTGCGATGCTCTTGCCTTTTTGCCGTGCATCTGTTTCTGCAGCAATACGTGGGATTGCTCTGCGCCTTTCGAGGTCTTCGATTCGCGATGATTCTTCTTTCACAATCTTCTGCGCGCTAACCAATTGTTCGAGACGATGCTCGATGTGTGATTTGGCATCTGTACGAATTTTCGGAGATTCGCCAATACCTGAGGAAATTTCCAGCCCAAGACCTTCAATCAGTGGCTGCCACCCATGCATGATTAGAATGTCATCTCCATCGTGCATGTGAGGAATTCCAAGAACCATCAATGCCGATTTTATGATGCCGTGCTCTTCGTGGTGGGTCCCCCTTGGCCATTTCCCTAATTTGGATGAGGGGATGGATGGATGGGGCCCCGGCATCTGCTTCGGGAGATTTTGGCTTGAGGATGCTTGGGAAGATTGAATGCTGCCATTACTAGGTAATTCGGCAGGAGTATGATCAATAGCAACCCAGTTATTGACTGCGTTTGGTAAGCGAAACCAAATGCGATCTGGGTGGGGATGCATTTGAATCCCATCTTCGGGATGGTTGGCATTTTCTGTGCTACCCATGAGCAAATGGTCGATTAGATACGGAATGAATTCCAATGGCAAATCATTCCACCAAAGATTCCATGGTGGCGGGATTGCAGTCAGAAATTTCTGAGATACTTCAACGACAACATCCCAGTCCAATGTCATCTTTGAGAGTGTGCGATGCCACTGCCTTTGTCGGCGATGATTTTCTAGTCTCCCACCTTCTTGTTCAATCTCTCCTGTTGCTGGGATACCCGGTGGTAATCTACGGCGGCTCACACCGACCACTTTCGCAAAATTAGTGACCTTTTTTTCTGAATCTAGAGTTTCTAACAAGTCGCTGGCAAACCAATCCGAAACATAACCAGATGGAACCAATGGCTTGTTGTTTTCAGCGAATTCGCCATAACCAATCATCAATTCTCCATTGTCCCATATGGACTGTAATTCATCTTCCACCCGATGCCACATCTCTGCCGATTGAATGCGCCCATAACGACCACTGTTGAGAAGAACTGTGGGGCCATCCAATTCGTCACACGGCACCACAGCACAAGCTTTCCCGGGTCGCTCAATTTTCATCTGTGTTCCGACCGCAAGGAAATCGCCCATGGCGTGCATCGAAGCTGGATGAACTCCCGCTGCAGCCAAGCCTGATGTGCGAGGACGCCCATATCTCAACCGAAATCCACCCGCAGTGTTGGGTTCGCCAAACACTGGTCGGCCAGCGATAATATCACGCATAAATCGGTCGTCGGTCTTGAGTTTGCGTCGCTTACGTCCGCCACCTTCCTCTCCCTTCTTCTGACGTGAAGCAAAGGTGGAGATGAAATCCCAGCCGGGAACTTTCAACCTCTCTGTATGTTTCTGAATTTTGGAGGCTTTGAGGCACAGTCCTTCGCCAATGACAAGCATGACGCCTCCACGTATTCGCTTTCGAGGTGTATTGTTTGCCTCGACGATATTGCGTACTTCTGGGAATCCTGCACATTCGATATCTTCGGTTTCTTCACCATTAATCATAATCGGGCAGGCTTTGACAATCATTTCGATTTCTTCCGGTGGAGGTTTGTATTGCAAGCCTCCCCTATACAGACCAAATTCTTCCTTGACTCGCTCAACTTCAGGGACTGATGGTTCATATTTTTCTAATTTCAATGCTCTACGAATCATATCCGCAATCAATACTGCAAGGGCCTGCGCAGTTCCTCCGGCCGCCCGAATTGGCCCGCAGAAATCAATCGAAACAAATCGTGTGCCATCCAAATTGTTCATCACGCGAACCTGACCTATTCCTTCCAAAGGAGCGACGAGGACCGCTTCGGTGAGGACGGCCAAGCCAACTCGCAAACCGGTGTCAATGCTCTTTTGGACATCCCCTGTTCGGTCGTGCATTTGGATGGCGACATTTACTGCCATATCGATGGCTGCATCTTCACGAGACTCCTTTTCCTTCAGCATTTCTCGAATCTCTTCAGCGATTGGAATCGGATCGTCATAACCATATTCGGGAGCGACCAAATAGTCGATCAGAAGTTTCTCTGCACGGTCCGCCAAATCGATTGCTCTAGGAATTTCAACCGAGTTACTGAGATCAAATCCTTTGCTTCGAGCTTCATTTGCCAGTTTGTACAAAGCCTCACATTGCTCGTCAAGATTCGATTGATAATCATCGATTTCTTGTTGCAGTCGTTTGGAATCCAGTGGGGAAATTTCACGACTCACCCCTCCCACTGACATCTCAACCCACCGTGCGAACAGGACCCAAGGATTCACGGGCGCCCAAAAGCATTGGCAAGAAGGCAAAGCACTTCCGTAGGAAGTGTGAATCCGTCCAGCGAAGGTTCATGGAAGGTCAGCAACGACAACAAACGGGCGGAAGTATGGCTGATAGCACTGGAAGCGATGAAGCACGACTCAGATTGATTGAGAAAGTTCGTACTCTTGCATATCTTTGCGCCGATACCGAAGAATTCACTTTGGCTTCAGGTCGGACAAGTCGCCACTTCTTTGATACAAAGCCGGTGATGTGTGATCCAGAATCTGCACATCTTCTCGGGGTCTTAATCCACGACACAATCAGTCGAATCGAAGGAGGGGTCGATGTTGTTGGAGGTCTAGAATTGGGTGCAGTACCACTCACTGGAATCGCAATTGCAAAAGCCGGAGTTGGGAGTAAACTTCGTGGATTCATCATGCGTAAAGAACCGAAAGGAAGAGGCGGAAGGAAAACTGGTAATCCTCCGGGGATTGAAGGTAGCACGATTCAATCAGGAGATAGAGTTGTGATTTTAGAAGATGTGACTACAACCGGGGGCTCAGCGCTGAAAGCTGTAGAAAGGTTGCAAGCGATGGGTTGCGATGTGGTGGCTTGCATCAGTATTGTAGATCGAGAAGAGGGGGGTAAGCAAGCATTTGATGCAGCTGGAATCCCACTGTACGCTTTGACTACGTTGTCTGACTATGCCTGATTTCCGCTCAGGTACATATCGACAAACATAATTCGATATTGGTGAATGAACAGAGCCAATAACCTGATGCGCTCGCCGCGGCTCATGGTTGGAACGCAAGTACTGATGAAGACAAGCAAGGGAGACATCACCATTGAACTGTTTACGGATACCATGCCGATTACGGCTGGGAATTTTTTGAAATTGGC
>DAVT01000011.1:0-871 GCA_002505685.1 Euryarchaeota archaeon UBA501
GCGGCTTGCCAAAACGTATTGTGCAAATCAGGAATCGCTTCAAGATGTTGTGGCTTGAAGAAATCCGTCCAGAGAACAAGGAGTTCATCTTTGCATTTCTGCGCCTCTTCTTCCTTGATAGCTGCATATCGACTCATGGTGTTGATGTACGCTGCTGAACTGCAATCTCCACCATGGTTATCGGCAAGTGCTAGCATTTTGTTGGTCATGGATTGCACTGCTTCACCGGCAATTCGTGCACTGGCTGGGTCATAGACGCCACAGGGCCCATCACAATGTGCCTCGGCGTCGATTACGTCTGTAGTCTCTCTCGACATGTTTGTACCCATCTGAATACCGTCTATGAACATGCGTATGTTGAAGTGGTGAATTGCCAACGCGATAACATGGCTAGAATTGCGGTGACTGACGGCATGGCTCAAGCAGCCGTAGAGGCACTTGTCGAAGCTGGACACGAGGTTGATATGGAACCAAAGGGGCTGGACGGTTTTGATGCAGTTGTCATACGTTCAGCCACAAAGATGACGGCACAAGCGATTGCAGACGCCCCCTCAATTCGCCTGATTGGTAGAGCAGGAGTTGGGGTTGACAACATCGACTTGGAGGCCGCAACAAAGGCAGGAATCCTCGTCTGTAATACGCCAGGCTCATCCACGCAATCAGTCGTTGAGTTAACCATCGGGCATTTACTTTCATCAACTCGCCACATTCCTACGGCAGACCGGCACCTAAGGAGTGGCGAATGGACCAAAAAATCCCTCAAGGGCACCGAACTCTCAGGTAAGCGAATCGGTTTCATCGGATTTGGTCGAATTGCTCAAGGTGTAGGCCACGTTGCTAAATCACTGGGCATGGAATTACATGCGTATGA
>DAVT01000011.1:1232-9493 GCA_002505685.1 Euryarchaeota archaeon UBA501
GCACATGTGGCAGCCGAGCAACAGTGCGAACTGCATGATGACGTAGACGACGTTTTCAGGAATTGTACACATATCGCAGTGCATTGCAATTTGACGGAAGAAACCCACCATTTGGTCAATTCACGAACTCTATCGTTAATGCCAGGTATTGGGGCTGATGGCATTGCATGCGGCAACCATCTTGTTTCCTGTGCGCGTGGAGGAATCGTCAACGAAGGCGATGCCCTACAGGCGCTTGAAGATGGAACATTGAGTTCCTGCGCTTTGGATGTGTTTGAGAACGAGCCAGAAACCACCCACGCTATTTTGCAACATCCCAATTTTCATGGGACTCCACACATCGGTGCAGCGACCTATGAAGCACAGGCGCGCATCGGATTTGAAATGGCCAATTTACTCATTGGATTCTTCAACGGAGAGACTCCGAAATCAGTTGTAAACAAATCTGTCTTAGAGTAAGAGTTCTTGAACCCTCGATTGTCTATTCCCGACAATGCCTGAGAGGATTCTCATCCACTGTGATTTGGATGCTTTCTATGCATCGGTTGAGACAATCCATCACAATCTAGACCCCAATATTCCCTTGATTATTGGAAGCGACCCAAAGCAGGGACAGGGGAGAGGGATTGTATCGACATGTAATTACGCGGCTCGTGATTATGGAGTTCGCAGCGCCATGCCAATCTCTGAGGCTTGGCGTCGTTGCCCCGGTCAGCCATTGGGTCCGGCTCTGTATCATCGGGGTGCTCATCGCTTGTACAGAAGAGCCTCAAATCGCGTGATGAAAATTTTATCGAATTATGCCGATAAATTTGAACAAGCCAGTATTGACGAAGCCTACCTCGATGTTACAGAGCATTGTAGAGGGGATTGGAATGAAGCAGAGGCCCTATGCAGGCATCTACAACAGTCGATATTCGATGATATTTCGTTGAGCGCATCCTTTGGCATAGGACCCACTCGTGTGGCTGCCAAAATGGCAAGTGAAGCGCGGAAACCTGGTGGAATTTTCCTCGTTCCACCTGGGGGTTTGCGAGAATTCTTCTCTGCCCATGAATGTAGGGCGGTCCCTGGAATAGGTCCCAAAGCGGCTCAATTATTGGGTGAAATGGGGGTACAAACGTTAGAAGATGCCTACAGGGAAGGACCCGATTTTTTGGCAGATGCCTTTGGCCGACGTAGGGCAGAATCACTATGGCGTATCCTAGACGGTGAATCGTCAAACGAGGTCAGCCCTCTGCGGTCGAGGAAGAGTATCGGGAAAGAGCATACATTTTCCAAAGATATCGACGACCCAGAAGTCGTCTTCAAAATGCTGAATGAATTGGTTTTCAGAGTGACAAAAAAATTGCTTAATCTAGAAATCACTGCCCGCAATATAGAGGTTAAACTGCGCTACAAGGGATTTGAGACACTATCACATGCGAGAAGTTTAGCAATATCTCTAGATGATTCAGAAACGTTTGGGAGAATCGCTTCACAATTGTTGGCGAATGTCTACGATACAAGCCGCCCTGTTCGGCTAGTTGGATTTAGGTTAGGGGACCTAGAAGCGCCCCCAAATCGACAATCTTCACTTGACACCTTCACTGAAGAGGAGTAATCAAATCAATTTGTGCATCTCAGTCAGTTCAGGCACAAATTCCGCAAGTTCTGAAGGCACTGCTACCCCTTCGATTTCAGCATTTAGGCTCAGGCCAGCATCTTTTTTCGCCCTCCATGTTTCACTGTTAAAATCACAAAGTGCTGACGTCAATGTACGCAATCGAGTAGCCTCATCGTCATTTTCGAGGGGAGTTTGAGGATAATTTCGTATATCCACTGCGCTTTCTCCATAGAGTGTACTGCTCAAATGATGCGTAAAGAATGGGCAAACGGGGCTAAAAATCGTCAATAGGTCCTTGACAATACGATGAATCGTCCATGCTGCATTGGCATCGTCATCATACAGTCTACGTTTTGCCATTTCGAGCCAGTGGCTTGGTAGAACATCTGTTGCAAAGTTCTTGATCGTTCGAGTGGCCGTGAATATATCTACATCAGTCCACGATGAGTGAACGTCTTCCAGCACTTGGGTAAACTCTGACAGAATCCAGCGGTCTCCAGGACACAAATCCCCCGGAGCTTGATCGAGATTCTCCGGAACAGGAAATTGGGAAGCAAAACGTGCTACGTTGAATATCTTAGTCAAGACACCGAAGTATTTCGCTTCTATTTCTTCAGGGTTGATGTGGAAATCATCACCAACCTGTGCATCACAGGCTTTCCAAAGACGGAAACACTCGCTGCCGATTTTATTCGCCTTCAGTTGGACACTCTTCTCCGGCCCCTTTACTTTCCACGAACCTGTACGACCTCCTGCCCCACACTCCAACACACTATCTGCATCGATACCGTTGCCCAGTGATTTGGACATCTTTCGCCCCCACGGGTCCATTCCTAATCCATCAATCCATACGTTTTGGAATCCAGGTTTATCCATGAGCAGTGTACTCTTTAGTAAGGTGTAATACAACCACGTGCGCACAATCTCTTTGCCTTGAGGCCTTATGCCCGTTGGGAAGGCCTTTTCGAAGGTTTTTGGGTCATTCAAATAGCCGGATACAAACAGGTTTGAGTTCGATGAATCCATCCAAGTATCAAACACCTTTTCTTCGCCAATGATTTCACCCAAATCACCCATATAATCCGAATATGGCCCCAAATCTTCGCGCGTATTCCTATCCAAAACCCGGCTATTTTCAGGTGGATTTTCCCGCCATGGTTGCACATAGATTCCCGCAGGTGGGACAATGACCTTTGATTCGTCCGACGAATACCAAATTGGGATTTCAGTATGATACCATCTTCGACGGCTAATGGGCCAATCAATACTGACATTCTCCATCCAGTCAAGCAAAAATTGTTTGTTTCGTACAGGTATGAAGTTGATTTCATCTACGTGTTCACGCATTCTGTCCTGAATGTGTGTTTGTCGAACATACCATTCTTTGAGCAGTATAATTTCAACAGGATTTTTTCCTCTCTCTGAGACGGGAACTTCCTGTTCTCGATCTTCGATGTTAGCGATGCGACCTTCGGAATCTAACCACTGGATGATAGAATCACGAGCCGCTTTTACTGGCATTCCGGACAGTGGTCCCGATATCGATGTCATGCACCCGTCCAAATCGATTGCTTGGAACGGCGTCAACCCCAATTCGCGGAACACGGATACGTCGTTTTGGTCACCAAATGAACAAACCATCAGTATACCTGAACCGAATTCCGACTTGACTGAAGGATGAGTTCGTATCTCAACTTCTGTAGCACGCCCGTCGACAGGCACGGGCAAAAGGGCTTTTTGACCCACAAGATGGGAATAGCGTGTATCATCCGGGTGTACTACAACAACGCCACAAGCACAGATCAACTCTGGCCGGGTTGTAGAGATAACCAACTCTTCACCACTCTCTGTTGACCATTTCACGTCAACCAGTTGTGTCTTGCGTTGTAATCTCTCAACCTCTGCATCTGCAATTGTTGTTCCTTCAACGGGGTCGTAGATATTAGGTCGCAAATCCTCTATAATTTCGCCCCGTTTGAATAGGTCCACGAAAATGGCTTGAGTTACAGCACGATAATCGGGGGCATCTGTGAGATATTCCCGAGCGAAGTCACACGAAAGTCCAACTCTTGATGCGGTTTTCCTCATCGCTTGAGTGTATTCTTCAATCGTTTCCTCACAGAGGCGCAGGAACTCTGCACGATCGTAGGTTTTCATTTTCTTGCCAGTATTTTTCTCTACGGTGAACTCGATGTTGATGCCATTCCGGTCAACACCCCAAGGAAAGTAAACTTCCTTCCCGAGTAGTCGCTGACTTCTTGCGATAACATCGATCATACTGTATTGTGCAACCGCTCCAATGTGCCAAGTTCCACTGGGATAAGGTGGAGGGGTATCGATGACGAAAATCTCACGCCCACTATCCGGGTTGAACCCATACCGTTTGTTGTATGAATCCGCGTCCGCGTAGTGCGCTTCCTGAATGCGTTTCTCTAGGTCGATTGACCAGCGTTTGTCTGTGATGGTTGGCTTTGCCATGTGGGGTCCCCACCTCGGCCCTACTACGGTTACTCGAACAGGTCCGGTCGCGCGGTCACGTCACTTGGTTTTCAAGCCTCCCGTGGACCACTGGGCATGAGGAATTAAAGGTTGAATGCTAGGAAGGCGCCCCAGAGGGGCGCGGATGGTTGGCGAAGAAAAGGTCGACAACACCGAAACTGAGCGCCCTACTGTTCAGGATTTTGCCACCGATGTCAGGCGCAGAATTACTGAATTTGAATCAAGGAAAACGTTCGGTTCTTTACTTTCAGCACCAAAGATGATTCGTAGAGAACTCCAAGAAATGTCGTTTTTCGGTATGCTGACGGCAATTCCAGCATTGACAGTAGTCCTCTGCCTACTCGTTACAGCCTTCCTTGCCTATCATTCCGGTATTGTCGATGGCATGAAGGATGAAGCTTCGATGAATGTCAACGGAGACCTAGCGGCATTTCTTCCAGAAGGCAGCGAGGTCGCAGAAAATATCGCAGAAGTGGAGGGTGATTGGACCACGAATGTGATGATTATTTATGTTGAATCTGGTAGAACAAACATCACAGATCGTAGCATATTGATGCAACTGGATGAGGTTGAACAAGCCCTGAACACAGTTCCTTCAGATGATGGTGAGGATGACGACATCAAATACATCCTGAGTATATCATCTGTCGTCAAAGAAATCAATTCTAGCGCCCCGCGTGTTGCGGATGCTTTTGTCCGGAATGCAGGACAGGCCTGCCCGGTCGGTGCGTGTGATTGGCTTGCGGAAAATGCAAGTGATCTCATTTTAGAAAACGCTGAACTTGTGGGTGGTTACGACATCCCTGAAGAACAAGATCGGATTGATCAAATCATCGGGGAGTTGCCGCCCAACGCTCAGGATAAATTGGTTCGTGATGTCGGAGAAAAAAACAATGGCACACTAACAGATGAAGAGGTAGGGTACTGGAATCGGGCAGTGATTATTGTCGGTGTGGCTGAAAATGACAAAAATGGAGACGGTATTCCCGATTTGTCTACCTCTGAGCTCATTCAGCGTACTGAACAAAGAATTCAAAAAATTGCTGAACTCAATAATTGGGGTGGCTTTGATGAAGATGGCAATTGTGGAGTCAAATTGACTCAGAGTCAGATAGACCGAGGAGTCAGTCCCAGCGAATTGAAATGCCTACAGATGACATTGACCGGACCCACACCCATTACCAATGCCGTAACAGAATATACGTTCATTCTGTTTTGGGAAATTTTTCCAATTGGCTGCATCGCTGTAGCCAGTGTCCTTTTCCTATTCCACTGCGATGTACTGCAAACAGGCAGAATTCGATGGGCACAGGGTATCAAAGTAGTCATCATTGCTGGATTGCCAACCTTATGCTCTGTTTTTGCTACATTAGGCCTCATTGGATTCACAAATTATGAAGTCACAATGACTGTGATTATTGTCGGCCCGATTATTCTGGCGCTTGGCGTTTCCTATGGTTTACACATCACCAATAGGTATGCAGAATCAAAAGGAACTCCGAAAGAAAAGATGGCACTTGCTTTACAATCGACAGGTCGCGCAGTATTCCTTTCAGCTGTGACAACAGTCATCGGTTTCGTTTCCCTAATTTTGACTCCGATGGCACCAATCAAAACAGTGGGTGTTTCTCTAGCGGGTGGTATCATAATCGTCTACCTCTATACCATGGTGATGGTGCCAAATCTGACAATGCTTCTTGATCTGAAAAAGCCGTCACACGACCCTCCTAAAATATTCATTTTAGCAGTTAGAGCACCGGTGAGATGGAGCCGTATTGCATTGTGCGGATTCATTATGATGATGCTAGTTAGTGGTTTGATTTATCAGCCACAGATTAATGAAAATGTGGATCTGCTGGAAATGGCCCCCCAAGGTGAGGATGCACCTGCTGTTGAGAAGATGATTACCTACTCAGAAGAGTTCGAAGCAGGCCAAGTCGGAATGATTTTGGTGAAATCGGATATTGCGGCAGAGCCAGAATTCTTGACACCAGGGGACAATGAAGCGCAAAAGGATCCATTCGACAATTTGTACAAAATAGAGAATTTATCCGATATGGTGAACAATATCGATAGTACTACGGCAGTTTCGATTGCATTTTTGATGAAATCCGTAGGTGCATCACTAAATTTCTCAGGTTCTAGCACGATTGCTGAATGGTGTGAACCGATGCCAGATGTTCCAAGAGAAGTGTGCAACCTCCTATTCGCTGAAGAATACAATGCGAGTGCAACATTCTGGACAGTATTGCTTGAACTGGATCGGGATCAATCCGCTGGAACCGAGATTCAGAGTTTCTTGATTTCTGTTTTCTATGATGGCTTAACCCCCGAGTTGCGTCACTTATTCGTTTCAAAGGATTTCCAACGCTCACTCATTTACATCGACATGCCATTTATGGATGTTAAGGAAACGCAATGGAGACAGGAAGCAATCGATGGATATGCGGAAGACAGAGACGATTTCGGTTTCCAGCCAAGTGGATTGATTGGTGTCGCTGCGGTTACGATTGATGTCAACAACCTCATCGTCGGCAGCCAATGGCAGTCTCTCGGTTTCGCACTACTATTCACAGTCGTGACCCTCGGCTTCGTCTTTAGAGATGCCAAGTTTGCTGCACTGACAACCTTCCCGGTTGTGTTCACAGTCGCGATGCAATGGGCAGTGATGGTGATCCTAGATGTCGATTTATCTCTCGTAACGGTCATGATTGGCTCGATTTTGGTAGGTGTAGGGGTAGATTTCTCAATCCATATTGCCAATCGTGTACGAGAATTGGGTGGTACGTTGGAGGCCATTCAGGATTCTTGTGCAAGTACAGGAATGTCGCTGTTTGAAGCCTTTGTCGTCACCTCAGCTGGTTTGATGACTGCTTATCTAATCCCGATTCCTGCGATTAAGCCATTCGTGTTCGTCATTCTTATCTTACTGCTATTCGCAGCGGTTAGTGCTTTGCTGCTATTGCCAGCAATCTACTCTACATTTGTGAAGATGGGCTGGGGACTCAGCGGAGGCAGCGACGCCATGAGGAAAAAAGCTGGTCTTTCGGGGGGCTCAAGAGCAATGGTAGCGGAACTCGATGCCGCTGAATCCTATGATGCCGTTCTCTTGGCAAGTGCTGATGATGCTTGGTGAAGTCTTTCAAACCATGGCGAGCCCGTAGGGCTCGATGGGCATCACTGGTGGCGACATACCTGTGTCTACGCGAGCCTCACGAATCGAATACGCGATTCGAGATGTGGTTGTCCCTGCAATGGAGCTTGAGGCGCAGGGTTTTGAGATTATCAAATTGAATATTGGGGATCCTATTGCATATCCGGGATTGCCCACTCCTTCGCACATGATTGAAGCCTTTCAGGAGAGTTTATCGAGGGGTGAGACAGGATACTCTCCCTCCTACGGCTTACCCGAACTTAGGAAGGCGATAGCCAAGGATGAGACTGCGAAAGGATGGGTTTGTGATGAGGATGACGTGTATGTTTGCCATGGAGTTACCGAAGCCTTGCAAATCATTTTTGCAGCAACTCTTGAAGAGGGTGCAAAAGTCCTTGCTCCAGGTCCACACTACCCCCCCTACATGGCCTATCCCCAGATGTTTGGAGGTCAAACGATTGAGTATAGGCTGAAACCCAATGATGGTTGGAGAATCGACTTTGAAGACATAGAGAAAAAGATGGATGATAACGTTCGGCTTTTGGTCCTCATTAATCCCAATAACCCAACAGGAAATGTAGCCGGTTCAGATGAGATCGACAAGTTAATTTCAATCGCCCAGAAGTGGCCTAATTGTATGATTATAGCAGATGAAATCTATGATGAATTAGACTTCAATGGAACTCTCGTTAGTGCCGCGTCTAGAAGTCAAACAGTCCCCATATTCACCCTTAATGGTGTATCAAAGGTTTACTATGCACCAGGATGGAGAATTGGGTACATGGCACTCCATGATCCAACAAACCGATTGGGTTCTGTGCGAGATGGAATAGAGCGCTTGCTAAGGTCCAGACTCTGTGCATCAACACCAGCACAAATGGGTTACTTGGCAGGTCTCGTATCTCCTCGTCAGTGGATGGAGGGCTATTCTCAAAAAGTATCTAGACAGCGAGATTTGTGCCTTGAGAGAATACAAAATATCGAGGGTTTGGAAGTAGAAGC
>DAVT01000011.1:9898-24546 GCA_002505685.1 Euryarchaeota archaeon UBA501
GTCCTAGATTTATTGCATCAGGAACATGTTTTACTCGTTCACGGTAGTGGTTTTTCAGAAGAAATGGGTGCCGGACACTTTCGACTAGTCTATCTCGCCAATGAAGAAGTTTTGAACGAGGCATTTGACCGAATTGAGCGATTTTTGTCGCATTCCTAACCCCTCACGTGCGTACGCCCACGCTGCGGTTCCCGCAGCGTGGAATCGCAATCGCTTAGAACGATGACAAATTCGAATGGCTATGCGAGCGCCTTTCCACGCCATTCTCGGGCTCTCGATATTCATTTGTCTATTGCCTACAAGTTCAGCGCAGGCTGAAATTGTAGACTATGGGGCATTTGACATCGGTTTGGTCACACCCATCCTTTTGGCCATACTTGGGACTGTGGTTTTGTGGAAGTGGATTCTACCGATGAGCCTCGGTAACCTGCAGGTTGCGTTCGAAATCGATGATGACTTGTATGAGGTTCACCGTCTGACGAAATCCCGTCACCAAACCAGCGAATTACTAAAACTCAGTGGAGTTCCATTGGGTGTTCTCTCTTACTTGATGGCCATGGGTGGAATCATGCTCATTGTAGCAGAATTACTCGTTGGACCAGGAACCTTCTACAAACCCATTGTATTCATCACAGCAGCCTTTGTGTTGGTCCCAATTATCGTCTCTCCTGTCGTGACGATGTATGCTCAAATTAGGGCGATGAATAAGCGACTCATCACTCAGAAATTGTCGGCACAAGTCTTCGGTTATCTAGGGACAGCAATTGCAATGGTGATGATTTTGTCATCAATCATGTACTACGGTTGGACGGTTTCGAATGCGAATGGCACATTCGACTCCACCCTCATGATTCAGTGGACAGGATATGCACTTTTGGTTTACATGTCGCCAACAATTTTCGCATATGGCAGAATCATGGGCGCATCATGGAATACACTACTTCTATCAAAATGGAGAACAGCGAAAGGATGGAAGACCGCGATTGATCCAGACTCCCCTCGTTTTATGAAGCGTTTAGTATCGATGTTTTTGGTCATCTTTTTGTCCACCATGCCGATAGCAGCGATTAATGGGATTGTAACGCTAATCCATGTAATCATCAATGAACCGGCAAATGCAAATCGACTGCTCGATGTGGGCGGCATTCTCGGAGAATCGATTTACACGATGGTGGAAGATTCCCAATTTATTCAGCAATTAATTTCGCTAAAAACTCTTCAGGAAGTTCTTGCCTCCTACTTGATGCTCAACGTCGCAATTGTAGGACTTGCCTTCATTTTTGAGTTGACAAGAAACCTGTTTCTTGGAGGGCAAACTTTTGCAGGCGTTGGAGGCGTCATATTAGCACAACCCCGGGACATTCGCACAGAGCCGGAAGTTCAGGGTCGAATCCTATTCTTCGGACTTGCTGGCTTTTCAGGATACGTTGTACTGTTGCTTGTTTTACAGACTTACAAGGAGTTCTCAGGTCTTATGCCCTATGGGTCGACTGTGAGCGAGGAAATGTTGCTAGAAAGTACATGGGAATTCATCGCCGCCGGGCAGGTAATTTTCTTGTTAACTTGGATACTTTCTAGCACTCGATTTATGCACCTTAGGAGCCTGAAATTCGATCTTTCACCCGATGAGAGGCGTGAAGGTGTAATCATGGCTGGTGGAGGCGACTGGATGAGGGATCACATCGAGATTGCTGCAAGAGCCGATGACATATCAACACTCATCGCATTTCAGAATGAGCAAATCGAGGGTGACAAGGCAGTCGTTAGATTGGAAAAGGGTAGAGCGAAGATGATTGAGTCCGCATTACGCGGACTTTGGCCCAGAGCTATCGAAGAGGCGAGAAAGGTGCTCGCACAGCAGCGCGGAGATGATGATGAAGCACGCATGATTATCGCGACAGGGCACATTGCTTGTCGCAGATTTGATGCTGCGAAAGAGGCCCTGCGAGGCATGGAACAACCCGAAGGCTATGATGAACCTGAGCTTTTGGCCCTGACGATGGAATGGTTGGACCCTTGGGCAGGACGTGTCGACAGTGATGATTTGTACGATTGGGAGAACAATTCAACCATCGATCATCTAAAGGATTTACAAAAGCGTCTCAAATCATGGTTGCCAGATAGCACAGTTGGAGACGCCCATAACGATCGTTTGTCCTTGCATGCCCAATTATCCAGTGTGGCGATGCTTCGGGCACAACGTCGTAGTGAAGAGGCGCTTGATTTATGTCTTGACATGGTACGTTCACACCCTGATTCTACCCTTGCAAGAATTGCGTGTTCATTGTGTATGATTGATTTAGAGCAGTGGTTCGATGCCCTAGATGTGTTTGAGGAAGTCAATGAATCAAGTCCCGAAGATCCACGCGTTCGGGCCCTCAGTGGGATACTTGGTTTTCAGGCTGAACCCACTGAATTGGAAGTTGCTCTTGCGGTGGGCTCCGATGCACAAAAATCAGCTTGGATAGATGATGCCCCTGTGAACCCATTTGCAGCACTTGGTGCCCGCAAAGGGATGGATGAGGCGTTGAACGCCAATGTCATGATTCTCGCTCATGAAGCCCTTGAGAAGGGCGTCCCTCCTGCATATACAGAATCTCTAGCCTCGATATTGTTCAATTGGGCCATATTGCTTCCCGGTTGGGTAGTCCTCGGTTGGCTCGCGTGGATTGAAACAAACCAAAATTTGATGGTCGGAATAGGCACATCTCTAACCCTCATAGCTGTGCATATTTTTACTCGCAGATTCAGACGACAACAGCGTCGAGTAATCAAACATCGAGATCAGCGTGGTATGATACTATATTCGAAAAAGATGAGGCGGGCAAAGGTAAGTGGCAATCCGAATAAGATGCCCATTGGAAATCATCTGCTTCTGAAAGGACTACTTGTTACTGTGAATGGGAACGTATACGATATTGGATTCCCGGGGTGGCTCGTGATTCGATTGCCCAAAGAACGCGAAAGGCAGTTCAAAAATCGACTTCGAAATCGGATGCGCGAATTCAAGTCAGGAAAATCACCTAGAACAAGTCCGCTTCCTGAGCGTTGGTGGGACAAGAGGCCCAAACCAGTTGACAAGGGAATGAGGACCCTTGAGCGCTTGATTGGCCCGGCAGCATATCGGGGTTCACATCGCCGCAGTTTGGGGGCAGGGGGCAGACGTTCGGGCCAACAACGCGACCGTCGCTATATCATGGATACTCAGCCTGGTGAGAGGGGTATACCTACTCATAGCAATCCTTCCGAAGGGCCATATAAACGCCCAACATCTCGTCCCGAACAAGTTGATCGAATCCAGAGTATTTCGAGGAAAACGAGCATAGGCAAACGTAGACATGATGATGAAAGCGATGAGTTCCAAGATTTCTCCTGAGGTGAAAATGTGCCACTGACAGATGAACAAATGGATGAATCAACACCTCTGTTTGTAGAGCAGTTGCAGACGAAGTTCACGAACACTGATACGGGCTACATTGTGGATAATGTAACTCGAAATCCCGTCTGGTGTCTTTCGGTTTCTGCGTTTGAAAGTTGGTTTTCCGAATTAGAATCTGCCCTAAATCAAACCTTGGGGCGGCGACTTGCACACGCTGCTGCTGAATCCGAAGAGTGGTATTGGGGTATGGCACCAGCGTTTCCGAAGTCTTGGTTCAGTCAGCAAAAGAAACGAATATCGTTGGTGAATGCAGATTGGAATCTTCGGGGTATGGGTCAAATTGACCTCCTCGAAAGTGCTGATGGCAGGTCAACAATTATCATCGCGAATCGAGCCAATAGTGCAGTTGCAGCAGGCATGGGGAACGCTGCCTGGGAGTGTATTGAAGAGCAACGATTTAGGTTTCAGTGGTCAGATCGGGGAGTTGGTGAAACAGTGGTTGAACTAACACCCGACAAGAGGCCAATCCCATCACCGAAAAACTCTGCAGTTCCATGGCCAAATAATGCGGGAATTGCTTGTTCTGATGAGAGAAACTATCACCGTGCACGCCATGAAATGGATGGGATGTGGACAGTAGAAGGGAACCGTGTAATGATGTTGTTTCAGGATGCGATTATTCGCTTTGAGCAACTCACATTGCCATATTTAGCGAAAACAGAGAGATCCAGTGATTCTCGTACCGAATGGGTAAACATCGATTCTCATGATCAGGTAGTTCTCTGGGATTCTATGGCTGAAGCTGCAAGAAAACAATTTTTGGCATCGGGGGCGTTGGTACTCATTGCCACAAAAGAACATTGGATGGATGTCGCAAGCAGACATTTGTCGATGGAAGGATTGGGTTGTGTTGAGCACGCAAGTTCAATTGACGATAATGGGGGGGTCGAGCTTACATTACCGGCTGCAATTCACCCTGCAATTGTAGTCGGACGTTTACTTGGGTGTTGGGAGCGTGCCGAGGGTCGTGCAGCAAAGGCCACATGGGAGTCTACATCTAAGAGCCACCGCATTGTCTTGCAATCACGCAGAGAAATCGCATAAGTTCCTGTTTTTCTCGAATTTTAAGCCGCACGCTACCACTCAAGCATTAAGAGCAAAGCGCAGTGTCGCTTGAGGGTCGAAGGGTGCTACGCACCCTGTGGAGTTGAGTAAATGGGACTAAATCACAACCAATGGGCCGTTGTAGCAATCACAGCGACAATCTGCTTGGCAGGCATGTATACTATCGTCGGTTCTGCCCTAGAAACCACAGTTGGTTTCGATGGAGCAGGTAGCGATATTGTAGCACCAGAAGGCGAAACACAGGACGAAGGGGCCGATTTTGACGGAGATGGCTTGAGTGACCGCATGGAAACCACACAATATGGTACGGATTTCGATAACGAAGATACCGATGGCGATGGTTTACTCGATGGCTGGGAAGTTGCCAATGGATTAGATCCACTAGATGATGGTGATGCCGATTTCGCTGATATTGAGTCGAGTACAAGTCCAAACGATGACGATGTAAACACGGGAGAAAATAACGAAACATTCCCAGATCCGGACAATGGCCCCAATGGTGACCCAGATAGAGATGGGTTGCCAAACTCCGAAGAAGCATTCTATGGGACCAATCCAAACCTTCGAGATACAGATTCTGATGGATTGAATGATGGCTGGGAGGTTATGCACCAGCAAGAGAAGTTGGGAGCCGATGGCAATCCCATTTTGCTGATGAACCCAACCGATGCCAATTGGGATTGTAGTCTGCTGACTCCACCAGTTGAGGCTGAATGGATTCTGGCTTTTGGAATAGACGAGTGGAACCTATTGGAGGATTCCTTCTCTGAGCGACATTCATGCGACGCTGTTCTTGATGTAGATGGTGATTCTATGCCAAACTACATCGAGGAGAGATATGGAACAAATCCTTGGGAACTAGACAGTGATGGCGATTTGATTGGCGATGAGGTTGAAGTTGCGTTTGGCAACATCGAGATTGACTCATTTTGCGGCAATTCAGTCAGCTCAATGACCATTGAAGCACCCTTCACAGAAGCGAGAATTGTCGAGGATAATATGGAGTGGTTTGAGGAAGACATGGATGGCGACGGTCGAACCAATGGACCCGGAGACTGGGATACAGATGGAGATGGAATGCCTGATGGATTCGAATATTGCTACAATACTGTCTTAGATCCAGCCAATGCGACCGATTCATTTGCTGATTCAGATGGTGATGGGTTGTCCAATGTAGAAGAGTATCAGGTTGCTTACACCTTCGGGCCTGCGAACTTTACAGATCCAACGGATAATGATACTGATGATGATTTCATGCCTGACGGTTGGGAAGCATCTAACGGAATCAATCCGCGCGATGGAAGCAACGGAAATGATGACCCTGACCACGATGGATTCGACCAAGATGGCAACGGAGATGTACGTCTCTCGGAATTCGATGGATTTGCGCGTGTTCACGCGATTTCAGTTGAACTCTATCAGGAAGTTAACGAGAACGACACAGTTGCATGGGCGAAGGTAACTCTCTCTGGGGCCAGTGGAGGGGGTGCGAATCAGCAATATGATTTGATTCCGCTCAAGGCACCTTGTTCTGGATTTGTATATTCAATTTCAGCCGTGCTTAACCAAGAAATTACTGAGAGAAGTTTCGTTTGGATGAATATCGTAGAACAAGATGAGAGATTTACCAATCTCGATGAATATGAAGCGAGAGACCGTGATGGAGATGGTATCATCGATGGGCGTTCAAGTGACCCCTTGAATCCAGATACCGACGGCGATGGTTTACTCGATGGTATTGAGGTCATGGGATGGACAATCCGCGTTGTTCAGCGTGGCGTAAATGTTGTGCACGTTACCAGTGACCCCGGGGTTTTCGATACTGATGGTGACGGCCTAAATGACAGTCGCGAATATTACATTACATACACCAATGCGAGCAATCGAGATACAGATGGGGACAATTTGGAAGATTATACAGAAGCAGTGGATGGATTCGTTTGGGATGGTGTACCATATACGACCAATGCATCGATGTTCGACACAGATAACGATGGTTTGGAGGATGGTGAAGAAATTTCACTAGGTTTAGACCAATACATTACACATGCAAATAATTCTGATACTGATAACGATACGTTAAGTGATGGCAATGAGGTTCTTTACATCCCTAGGCCATGGCAGCCAGCAACCAACCCACTTGTCAATGACACTGATGGAGATGGTATGCTAGATGGTTGGGAAATGCAAGTTGAATCAACCACCGATAACACACGTTCTCACTCGTTGTGGATTTCAATGGAACCATGGCGTCCTGTTGGCTGTGAGGATTCTTCCTGTGAAAAGGCAGCAGGTGGGTGGATATATCTCAACGGCATTCAGGAGTGGTCTGGAAGCGCCGGAGACGAGGATAATGATGGTAAACCAGACCCGAAGTACTTCATTCACGAAATGAATCTAACTGGATTCACCATGCCAAACGATGGTGGAAGGTGGGCGCTAGACCCTGCATTCGGTAGTTTGCCAGATGCAAACTTCGACGTCGACAACGACACACTACCAAATGCGATGGAGGCCCCAGATCGCTGGGATACGAATCCAGTTGACGATGATACGGATCAAGATCGTTTACCAGACGGTTGGGAAGTATATTGGTCGGACAAAGCACTGGAATTGGGTTTGACAAATGCCGAGGAACTTGAGGGCTATGGCGCGAGAGGACCGATGGATCCGAGCATGATTGATAGCGACCTAGATGGTATAGAAGACGGAGAAGAAGACTTTGATCGAGATGGGCTCAATAGAACCAACTTGCTGAATAGATATTGCCCTTCACACAACGACCCTTCGACATTCAACTGTCACATTGACCCATCCACGTCGGAAGGTTTGCAGTTCTACGACGATTTGGAGAATTACACCAATTATGAGGAACTTCTCAATGGTACCAGCCCAGTCCAGAACGATACGGAAGGAGACGGACTAGAGGACGGTCCTGAGGTATTTTATCAGGACCACGATGATGATGGCATGGCATCAGGATGGGAGTATTACTTCCAGTTTGACCCATTCGATGCTGCTGACGCAATTATTGATGTAGATCAGGATGGATATTCAAACAAGTGCGAAGAGAAATGGTACACCAATCCAAGAGAGCCTACGAGTTTCCCTGGACAGGGTCAGCACTGTGACAATTTTGAGTGAGATTTCTCTCGAAAACCGGCCTTAGACGCGCTCAATAGGAGCAACGGTTGAAAACGGTAGGACATGCCCTAATGTTATGCTCAAGGTAAGGTGGTGGCATCTTTGGATGCTGTCGCTGCTATTTTTCAGCAGTACAGTCACTGCTGAGAATCAGGTAAACAATGATCCTCCGCAACTGATTATTGACCTTGATCATGGTTCGAATATCAACGATAACCTTAGCCTCGCAGGTGCATATGTCGATGAATCTGCGCCTGAAATATTCATTTGGAAAATCTATGATGGCACATCAATCGTCGATTCAGGTGATGCGATTGACATCCTAGACCACCACGAAGAAGTGCTCGGGTCTAGCAGGTATACATGGCCGTTCTCAATCGAACTAAACTTTAGTGGAATTGAATCGTGCTCGTGCCTAATCGTCATTGAAGCAACGGATACATCTCAGCAACATGTCTCAGAAGAGGTAGTCGTATTCCATGCAGTAAATTCGTCTGATAATCTACCTCCTCGAGCTCTCTTTGGTAACGATTTATCCGAGTCTAGAGTTTCTGGACTTGAAGCGGTTAATGTAATCCTCGTAGATGATGAGGGTCCACCAAATCTGGAATGGGCCTTATCGAATGAGTCTGAAGTAGCGGTATCATGTGCCCTTTCATGGATTGAAAATCCAAGTGTTAACTGGTCATATGTGGACCATTCTGAAATATTTCCTCACCTTGCTTTCACACTTGACACAACTGAATATTCTGATGGTGCTTATTCACTGTTGATTCGTGCCAGCACCGAAAATGAATCATCCATTTCTGCCTGTCAAACCATTGGTATTGACAATCATCTACCAACGGCATCGATTTCGGGTCCGACCGAATTGACAGAAAGTATGGATATGATCGAATTTGATGGCAGTTCAAGTTCAGATGAGGGATGGGGTCGTGAGGGCTTAATCTTCCTCTGGGTTCACGAGGGTGGAGATGAAGGGCCAATTGTTGTAAGTGGCTCAGATTTGAGTATTTTCCAGGCTGATGGTAGCCAAGCAGGAAACTACACTTTGACACTAACCGTAGTAGATGACGCAGGATTTTCAAGCAGTATAATTCACGAATACAGTATCTTGAATCAAGCACCAGATGCTGCCCTGAGAATTGGTGGTCAACCACTATCCGATGGAGACCGAATAACATTGGTTGATAGTGACCAATGGACAATAGAGTGTGGGGATTCGGATGATACGGACAACGACAGAGGTTCTCTATTATGCACGTGGTCGATTGATGGGGAACCTACCATGACCGGATGGACCCGTCAATTGGAAAAGCCAGCAGATTTGAGCCACTCACACACATTAACATTGTTAGTAACTGACAATGATGGTGCCTCGGATTCCATCACAGTGACCTTTGGAGTTCAAGGCACACCATCTGACCCATCATATTCTGAAGACAAGCATGAATTTGGTGTATGGACTAGTGCACTCATAATCATTGCAACAATCTCGTCCATAACTATCATACTAATCACAATTAAACGCAGGATTTCTAACCACTCTAGTCCAATACCAAAGTGGAATAGGGAATGACCCGAATGCCTCATGAAGGACCGCCTATTCGGCGATAATGATGTACGAGAGAGTATCTTCTGCACTGGGCCAACGCCCACCGAAAATCTCCCATGAAGAGATGCGGCAAAGGCAGCGAGATTTTTGCTCAAAAATCGATTCACAATCTGTTGCTATAATCACCAACAACCCTGTTTCTATTCGTAGTAGAGATACACACCACCGACACCGTTTCAACTCATATTTGCACTACCTAACTGGATGGCATGGCGAGGAAGGGGTTGCGGTTTTCCATCATGATGGTGATTGGAAATGCCGTTTGTACGTGCAGGCGCGTGATGTCGAGAAGGAAACATGGACTGGTCGCCGGCCTGGTGTTCAGGGTGCTATTGATCATTGGCCAGTTGATGAATCGAAGAGCCGTGATGAAATGGAGGCAGATTTGGCAAATATTCTCACCGCCGCAGATTCTGTGTATCACATTCAGGGACTGGATACTGTCGTAGATGGTATCGTGGCGGCAGCATTTGACGAATTTTTAGATCCGAGAGAAATCCTCGATGAGATGCGTGTATTCAAATCAACAGGCGAAATTGCATTAATGCAATATGCAGCCGATTTGGCTGCTTTGGCCCATATTGAGGCAATGCGAGAATGCAGGAGCGGGATGGGGGAGTGGCAACTTCAATCAATTATCGAAGGTTGTTTCCTTTATCACCAATCAGAATGGGCCTATCCTAGTATTGTGGGTAGCGGAGATAACGCCACAATTTTGCACTATAACGAAAATAAAGATCCCACAAGAAATGGTGACGTAGTACTAATCGATGCTGGGTGCGAGATTGATGGATATGCAAGTGACATTACTCGCTCATTCCCTGTCAACGGGAAGTTTACAGAAGCCCAGCGAGAAATCTATGCGCTCGTATTGGATGCCCAAATGGCAGGTATTGAAGCATGTCAAGTTGGCGCTCCATGGGGTGCAATGCACAAAGCCACATCTCGAGTGCTTGCACAAGGTCTCGTAGATTTAGGCATTCTTGATTGTACCGTTGAAGAGGCCTTAGGTGAGGAATTCAATGGACCTTATCGACAATTTTTCATGCACGGTACCGGCCATCTACTTGGCCTCGACGTACACGATGTAGGGGGTGGGCGCCAAGGTGACAATCGTCCTGAGAGAACGCTTGCATCAGGGATGGTTCTTACAGTTGAGCCGGGCCTATATTTTGGAGCTTGGAGAGAGGACATCGAAATTGATCCCAAATGGGCAGGAATAGGCATCCGCATTGAAGATGACGTACTCATCACTGAGGAGGGACCGGTGATACTAACCGCTAAGTGCCCAAAGCAAATTTCTGAAATCGAAGCACTTGTCGGTTCTAACTGAGGGAGCTTGATGTGGAAAGAAATATTGCAGAAGCAGCGAGGCCCTTCCCCTCCACGATTGTCGGTTGAGGATGCCACAATATTGTATGAAGACGCGGATTTCAACTTGCTTCGCAGCGTTGCAATGGAGCGAAGACGCTTCATGAATCCCGGCAACCATGTAACCTACATGATTGATCGAAATGTGAATTATACAAACGTCTGCACAATAAATTGCCAATTCTGCTCTTTTTACCGCCCACCTGGTCATAAAGAAACATACACTCAAACCTATGAGCAAATTTCGCACCGGTTTTCAGAACTCGAAGAGGTCGATGGTGTCCGAGTACTGATGCAGGGGGGTGTGAACCCCGATTTACCACTGAAATGGTACACCGAGTTGATTGAATTTCTGCGGGAAAAGCACCCATCTATCGCTCTAGATTGCTTTTCACCGATTGAAATCGAGGGTATTGCTGAAGTTTGTGGCCTGTCAACATTAGAGGTTTTGACCGAACTCAAGAATGCTGGAATGCACGGCCTTCCCGGTGGAGGTGCGGAAATGCTGGTCGATGATGTTCGCCTCGATATTTCTCCTAAAAAAGGAAGTGCTGACAACTGGTTGCGTGTCATGCATGAGGCTCAATCACTCGATTTGACAACATCTGCTACGAACGTTTTCGGATTTGGGGAATCTGCTTTAGATCGAGTCAAACACATGTTGCGCATCCGTGAATTACAAGATCTAGCAATTGCAAAAGGTTGGGCCGGATTCACATCATTCGTAGCGTGGCCGGTGCAACTGGAAACCAATGTATTTGGGAAGCGGAATAGAGGTCAAAACAGAATTGAGTTAGGTGCTGGTCCCACAGAGTATCTTCGTCATGTCGCCATTTCTAGATTGTTTTTCGACAACATTGAGCACATTCAGGGCTCATGGCCAACAATGGGCTTGGGAGTTGCTCAAATGGCTCTACTAGGTGGTGCTGATGATATCGGCTCAACCATGATGGAGGAAAATGTCGTATCTGCATCTGGTACGGAAAAGACTTGTGCACTAGAAACAGAGTTGCAAGAAACAGTTCGCAGAGCAGGTTTTGCGGCAATTCGTCGGGATTCAGACTACAATTTACTCGAAACACCAGACGTGTCTTCGCAAGTCAGTTCATTCCCCGCACCACCACCAATCCAACCCTAAATTGGCGATAATATGCGTAGACGAGCAATCGTACCTGCACGACTCAACATTATTGGGGAACACACAGACTATGCAGGGGGCCTGTCATTGTCGCTTGCGATAAAGCCAGAATTAACTCTAGACGTGACTTTACGCGAAGATGGTTACATTGGAGATTCAGTTATTGTTCAACTTTGGAAGGCGGCAGGCGGAGGTCCTGCTGAATTGACGGTTGCAAGTAACATTCCCATCGGCAAGGGTATGTCCTCATCTGCAGCTCTTTGTGTTGCAATAGTCACTTGCGCTAATGGAGTAGTAAACAATCTAGAAACTTGTTTAGAAGCTCAGCGAATAGAGCATCAAGTCCTCCAAACACCGTGCGGTTTACTCGACCAAATGGCAATGGTTTTTGCAAACAAAGACATGGCTACATTAATCGATTTCAATTCAAATTCAATTGAATACGCACCCATAAGAGATGATTGGCGATTCAAGCTTGTGGATTCAGGAATTCACCGTAAACTTACAGATGTATATCGAATAGAATCGTCTCGCAGTGAAATTCATGTTTCACAAGAAAATGAGCGTGTGAAAAGTGCATTAAATTCGAATGCAATCACTCTTGGAAAACTCCTCAATGAATCACACGAATCATTGCGGGGCCTAGGCGTAAGTACTACTGAAATAGACGAGCAAGTCAAAGCATTACAACACACCCAAGGTGTACTCGGTGCTAGGATGATGGGGGGTGGTTTTGGAGGCATGATATTGGTATTGGTCGAGGGCCCGGAAGTACTACCGGATATTCCGCTGGTTCAATCTTCAGGACCTGTTTCGTTTGAGAAATTTCTCTAATTTTGCTAGCCGATCAGGTGTCCCCATGTCCCAAAATTTTGTTTCATCAATATATGCGTGGATTTGGCCCGACAATTGCGGATACACAGTTTCTTCCCAACTCCACGATCCTGTATGCCCACATGATTCAACCACGGATTTCTGTACAACACTTGTACCCGCTTCATAGCCATTGAAATTCTCATCTATTTTTGATTTGGAGTATGCAATCACTCGATTTTCGGCGTGTTGCAGGTTTTGTGTGTCATGTGATTCGATGACTGTCATGGTTAGCCTTTGCCGATTATCACGGTGATGTTTTACCAGTCTCTTGTAATCGATTGGGTGGTAGTCATCACCCCACAACAATATGAATTCGTCTGCTAGATACTGACGTGCATTCCAAATGGCACCTCCAGTACCCAAGGGCTGATTTTCTTTGACAAATTGAAGGTTCATTCCTCGATGGGAAAACCCGTCAAATTTCTCCCCCAAATGCCCAATTAAAATTAGAGCATCCTTGCAACCTTGGCCATGTGCCCAATCCAAAATATGGCTAAGGATGGGCTTCCCATCAACCTCGATTAGAGATTTTGGGGTGGCCTTGGTCATTCCTCCTAATCTAGAACCCAATCCGCCAGCTAGGACTACTACCTGTGGCATTTTGGATTTCGCAATATATTCGGCGTACAATTTCCCACTATCCTTTAGCGTTCTTTCCTGAGTCTGATAATCTACATGATACAAGCCAAACCGCTGCGTATAACCTTCTGCCCACTCGAAGTTATCCATCAAGCTCCAGTGATAGAAACCTCGGATATCCAATCCGTCTCGAATAGCTTGTGATGTAATCCAGAGATGCCTACGAATATGCTCTGGGCGCATATCATCATCATCATCAGCCACGCCATTCTCGGTCACGATAATGGGCAAGTTGAGAGAATTAACCATATCAAAAGAACGCCTTAAACCCTCAGCGTACATTGGATATCGGAAATCAGTACGCTCTTCCCAAGGCCGCTTGAGGGGATCGATTTCAACTGTCGTTGGCATGAATGGTGTGGTTAACAAATGCGTGTAGTAATTGACTCCAATGAAATCGCTACTCCCCCGCAATCCGTCGATTTTACGTGAAAAAATGGATGAAGGTGGGCGAAATTTCCCTGTCCTAAGACTCCTCAACCAGCACTGATTAAACATTTCATCCAACAACTTCGCTTGAATCCAATGCAGCAAATTCCACCTCCTATATGGGTCAAAGATGTTGATATTCTTGACCAAGCCAATTTGTGCATCCTCACCACCCGGCAATGATTTCAGCGCTCGGTAGCATCTAGCGTGGGCCCTCATCAGGTTTAGAGATACAGAACGTGTGAGGCCGAAAGAGCGCTTACCAGGTGGAAATTCGCCCAATACGTAACCCATTGAAGCAAACACGGCAGGTTCGTTGATGGTGCACCACCATTTGACTTTCCAGCCCAGTACAGAGAACATTTTCTCTGAAAATCGAACCCAGTAGTCAATATTTTCTGCCTTGGCAAAACCCCCTTTCGCTTCAAACCAAACAGGGTGAGAGAAATGGTGAAGGGTGACCATTGGCTCAATTTTTCGCTCAATCAAATTATCAATCATCATCGAGTATTGCTCAATTGCACCCTGATCCCATTCTCCTTCCTCAGGTTCAAGACGACTCCATTCAAGTGAAAATCTGTAATGGCCAACTCCAAGATTTTCGACGAGATCAAAATCAGTTTTCCAGCGGCTCCAATGGTCGCAAGTAAGCCCACTTATCTCTAAATTCTGGCTCACTTCAAACTGTGTCCAATTGTTATGATTGTTACCTTCGATTTGATGTGATGCGGTTGCGACACCCCAAGAAAATGTTGGGGGGAAGTCCACATCTGATAGTTCGATATTACCCCAATTCAGATGTTTCTCGGGATGACGCAGATGTAGGTAAATTACGACGAACATGTATGAGGCAGCAGCGATGCCAGTGTAGAACCACCACTCCATGTGAATGGGTCATCGCAACTCGTGATAATCACTTCCACAATTCACTG
>DAVT01000011.1:24849-27980 GCA_002505685.1 Euryarchaeota archaeon UBA501
GATAATCACTTCCACAATTCACTGTGACCATGACGCCCATGATTTTGGCGTCTCACGTACGTGCATCGTGACCAAACGTAACTGGTTACCGTATACAGATTTGATATGCGGCTCAACTTGCTCAAATGCCCATTTTGCCAAGTTTTCTGCAGTCGGGATGAAATCGACGACAACAGTACGGTGTTCAGGCCCCATCATCTCCAGTGCTGCTCGTGCTTTTTCATCACCTGAGTAGATTAGAAAGGCGTGGTCAACAACATCGTGCACATATTCCTTGAGAATTGCAGAGACGTCGCTAAAATCAATCAGCATACCCTCATCCGATACGCCAGAAGTTTCGACAACATCACCTTCAATTTCAGCCTCCCAACGATATCGATGACCGTGCAAGTGAGAACATTTACTCTTGTGGTTAGGAACTCTATGTCCTGTATCGGTTTCAATCCAACGGCGTATTCGTGTGGTCATGCTTTCATCTCCTGTTCGACATGCAGTGCATTTGCAAGTACGGATTCCCAAGAATCGACATAGGCCACAGGGTCCTTTCGGCCTATGGCATGGAATGCTAGTATTCGCTCTACATCAGCCCCACTTCGGCCCGATGAGCGACCTTGAGAATCCGGGTTGTAAGATGTATTCGTATTGGCAAAAACAGTATCGAAATCCAGATTTAGAGTGGACAAGGCTTGCTCTGCATCTCTCAGTATCAATTCCTTGTCACCACCAATATAGGGAAGGTGGAATGAAACCTTCTCGCTATCCCAATTCCCGACCTCGAAAGCACGAGAAATCGCCTCATAGAATTCAGGTCTACAGTCTGGATAGATTGCATGGTCACCACTATGAACACCCAAAGCAATGACGATGTTTGTATCTTCACGTAGAGCGACTGAAAGCGCATATCCATACAGAATCGAAGCGAAAATAGCGTTACGATTCGGAACCACAGTTTGTTTCATCTGCTCCTCTTCATAGTGACCTTCTGGAACCTCATAGCCGTCTGTGGTCAATGCTGAGTGGAAAATTCCCATGGCTGAACTGAGATCTGCAATCCGGTGCTCAACCTCGATACCGTTTGATGCAAGGTAAGCAATGTTGGCTTTAGCGCGTTCCAATTCTATGCTATGCTTTTGGCCATAATTGTACGATAAGCAGCTGACCTTGTATCCATCTGCAAGCAAACGCATCAACAGGCCTGTGCTATCCATGCCGCCTGAAAGTGCCATGACTGCCCGCATTAGAGCACCCCCATCCATTTGTGTGTCTGTAGACTCAAACGCCATCCCGGGCTTTCTTTGACCAACTTCTCTACAACTTGGAATGATTTCCCATTCTCTTCGACAGAATCAGAATCTATGTAGCATGGTTGAATGAAAAGATGACTGAATCCTTGTTTCAAGTCGTCATACATTCCTAGGTCTTGCCCACAATAGACGACTTTCAATTCGTCTCCTGTACGCTGCTTGATTTTTGCATTTCGATATAGTTGATCCTTCGGAGATACGCAAATCCAATCGATGACTGGATCTACTGGAATCGTGCCATTGGTTTCGATGGATAGATTGATTTCATGTTCTTTCAATTTGCTACCGATTGTGGCCAAATCCTGCATAGCAGGTTCGCCGCCCGTGAAAATAACTCTATCACAATCATATGCCAGCACTTCTTCAACAATGGATTCAAGAGTGCGTTCAGTATAGGTTAGAAAATCTGTATCGCACCATTCACACCTCAAATTGCAATTCCCAAATCTGACAAAAACATGTGGGACGCCAGAATAGAACCCTTCACCCTGTACAGAGTGAAAAATCTCTACAATAGGGTAAACTTGGGACATATCAACACTCAATCTCTAATCAATTGCATCAATTCTGAACGTGCTTCAGCCTTGTCGAAGAATACACCACGCATAGCCGATGTTGTCATGACGGCATTTTGTTTCTTAACGCCACGACATTGCATGCAACCGTGGGAGGCTTCGATGACGACAGCACATCCGAGTGGTGCAAGGTGTTCTTCTAAATCATCGGCAACATTCTTTGTAATACGCTCTTGATTTTGTAATCGACGTGCGTGCAAATCAACAATCCTGGCAAGTTTGCTGATACCCACAATGCGTTCTGTTGGAATGTATGCTACATGTGCGCTGCCGGCAAATGGCTGTAGGTGGTGTTCACATGTACTATGGAATTCAATATCTCTCAACAATACGATGCCATTGTATCCCTCACCATTGAAGGTTGAATCCAACACTTCAGCAGGTGATTGTTGATATCCTGCAAAGATTTCATCCCACGATTTAATCACTCGTTCTGGTGTATCTACAAGTCCTTCTCTCGTGACATCATCTTCGATGTAGCCCAGCAATGTTTTGACTGCATCTTCAGCCTCTTTTCGTGTTACCATTCAATCATCTCCAATTCGCCCGTGACGTGCATCAATAGCATCTAACTGATCCAGCATTTTTCGACAAGCCGTTCGAATCGCATCAGCCACGCTGACGAACTTTCCTTCATCTCCCACATGAACTTTCAAGTCATCCAGGAGTTGCTGAGGCATGTCTAAACTGACTTTAGGCATGGCCTGCCGTCCAGCGAATAGCATATTAAGATATTCACTGAGTAATACTATGCGATTACGACAGTGATTCGACTAAATCCTCTCGATTGAACTGTTTTGAAGCCCACCAAATAGCTCCTATTGCATAGGTCAAGGATGTGGAAATCCACAAGAAAATATGCATAGGGTCAAAGATGCCCATCAAAGCCTCACGCATCGCAAGTGTGATATTGAATACTGGCAATACAAACCACCAAGCCTCAATCCCCTCCAAATTAACAAATTGTGCAAAGAGTGTTGGGCCAATGAATACCAAAACCATGGGTCCGAGGATACTTCCTGCCTCACGAACACTGTGCGCCCGAACTGCTACCGCCAACTCAATGGCCACCACAAATACAGCAAACAGAATCACACTCAGCATCAGAAGTATAATTCCACTGGTCGAAATAGTGGGTGCGTCAAGGGCCCCAGGTGTGAGGAAATTAATGGCGAATAGCAGTCCAACCATTTGGCCAATAACACTGACACAAGCAACCGTAGCAACGGCCAACCATTTGCCAAATAACAAT
>DAVT01000002.1 GCA_002505685.1 Euryarchaeota archaeon UBA501
AGCGAATCGGGTGACTCGGGAGTGGAAAAGTGGGCGATACAGGATTCGAACCCGTGTTCTCGGATTAGAAATCCAAGGTGATATCCAAGCTACACTAATCGCCCGTAAAGGGGCGTGGCCACTGGCCCTTCATCAACTTCACCTGAAGGGACGGGCGCACTTTGGGCATCGAGAAGGGGGTCGAACAGTTGTTCGATCCCAAACAAATTCGCAGTGAGAACAAACCCAATCTTTGACTTCTTGTTGTCCCAATGCTTGGTCGCGAATTTCGCGTAGCAACGCACTTTCAGACAGTTTCGGGCTGGGAGCAATTTCGTTGACCAGTTCAGCATGTTTTGAATTGTGCTCTGTCAGTCCTGCTGCATGAAGCAACTCATGAACCAAAGTGTGTGCAAACAACATTTCATCTTCAGCGAGAATAGGATGAATCCCGATTGTAATCGGCCCGGGCGGAAGGCGTTGTCGCTTTCGCATTTCCAGTTCATGTGGAGGGATTTCGAAGCAAGTATTGCCCAAACGATCAGCTTCGATGCCAAGCCATTCCACGCGCACGCGCGCGAGGTGGGGGAGGAATGGTGCATCCTTCACATCCAACCTGGTGGTGAGAATCTCAATCATTTCTGCGGGGATTTCGGGAGGGTGCTTTGGGACCTTTCTCGCTTTGGCACTCGCCGAGACAAATCGGGTCACTCGACCGCGAATCGATTCGTCGCCCATACCTGCGTGAGCGGACACAGAGGCTTAAATGAACGGGGCCAGTCGCCGACCTACAACAAGCATGACTTGGTTGTAAACGGGCGCTTAGATCAGCTGGAAGATCGCTTGAGTGGCACTCAAGAGGCCGGGGGTTCAAATCCCCCAGCGTCCACCATCTCAAAAATCCATTTTAGCCAAGATTTTCAGCCGTAGACATCATGAACGTAGTGTGCTCGGGAGGGGCCATGAGTCCCTATTGGGTGATGATGGGACTTATTCTCATCTTGACACCAATCATCTGTTGGTTGTTCTCTCGAAACCATCACGAAAGTCGTGTCCCGATGAATCAATTTTTCAATGAAACACGGGAGAAGAAATACTACTTACACGTCATGGGTTACCTTGCAATATTCATTTGGAAAAAGGTCACCGATGGTCTCAATGAGCCCATAAAAACGTCTACTGGACACTATACTGACTGGGTCCATGGATTTGAAGGTGAACTGGTTTTCTGGTTCCAGAACACATTCCAAAATGCGATGTTCACAGATATTCTGAACTTTCACTACTTGTTCATCTACTTGTTCTTGATTTATGTCACGACAATTTACTACATGTATACTGGTGAGCGAGATCTCACTGACAAAGTCACACTCAATTATCTGTTAATCTACGCACTTGCAGTTCCGTATTACCTATTTTTCAACGTAGAAGTGACGAGCTCTTACATTCCCGGAATGGAAGCCTTACTCTATCAGGACCCTTGGTATGCTTATTTCTACGGCAGTCATGATCCTCTCGATAACTGTGTACCGAGTTTGCATATCGCGATTCCTTTCGGCATATTGGCCCTAAATTGGTTGCATGTACGAGAGCAGGGAATCAGCATCAAAGAGTGGAAACACCGGCGTTACCACCAATTCATTTTCTGGAATACGGTTCTGTTTGCTTTCGCGATTTTGTACTTGGGAATTCATTGGATCATCGACATCCCACTAGGAATCCTTGTCGGCGGCATAGGGGCCCTTTTTATCCATCACGTTCAGCCTCGACTGCGCAATGATTTCGGGGCGACCTTCAAAGGTTTCACTAGGGGAAAAACAGGCCAACATGCGGTGGTTGAAGGCGTCATTGTATTGTTGCTATTTAGTGTGTTAATGGGTAGCATGGCCTATCAGCAAGAGACGCTGGATGAACGGGCATCAATGCGTTTGGGACCCGGTGATTCAAACATTGATATCATCCAAAAATTGAACCCTGGACAAGAAGCAGTTTTCACATTGACGAACATGCATGAAGAATTTGCAGTTGAGGCCGTGATTATTGAGTTAGAGAATGCCTCACTTGCCATGGATGATGGTGGTATTATTTGGGACCAGATTAAGGCAAGATCAGTGTCGATCGGACCGGGCGAAACACACCAGTTTGCAACTATTCATCAACTAGAATTATGGCACTTGGCCGTGGTCCATCTCAATGATTCTGCTGAAGGAGTGGTTTCAGTACACATCACTGTAGAATATACAGGAGAGGATTTGGTGACAAAATCACTGTGGATGAGCCTACCTTCATTGTGGATGACGGGTTGGGTGATTCACCGTCTTGTACGATTGAAAATGGACGGGAGAGAATGGATTGATTCGACCCCCAGTCACGCTTGGAATTTCAATGAGGAGTCCGAATAAACAAAACCCTTGAAATTAGTATTTCGTTCATAATTCTTCTTTATTTTTGCTCAATCGTACAGAATGTTCATTTTTTCTTGTGATAATGACCTCTATTGTTTCTGAATGATTAAGAGGTGGTTTGTCAACGGTTATACTTGTAGGGGGGCGAGCATATGCTGGCCAAAGAGGCTGATAGGAAGAGCGCGAGCACGGATGATGAATCTGTAACAATACAATTACCACTGGCAGAGCAGGCTAGGCTGAACAGAGAACGAGCTGATCAATATCATCGATATCACATCGAGGCTACTGAAACTGAGGATCGCCAAAAATATCCTAGGCGATTCAATGTCAAAGTTGGAAAGGTGGGTTTGGCTCGCCTTTTGTTCAAGGAATTTTTCAAGTATTTCGGGCACTGGGATGTAGTCTTTAGTCGCCCCTGTACCTATGGTGTGTTCAGCGGACCTGTTGGAGGGTTTTCGCCCCGTCCTGATTTGTGTGTGGGCTGCTTGCGTTGTGAAATCCAACATCCTGAATTCGTGAAGGTAACGCACAACCCTGAATTGGCTTCACTAGGTGATTCATACATGACTAGCAAACATATTGCTACCATTGATGAAGAGGCAAGAAAGGGTTCAGTACCGGTCCGTGGACAAGGATTCCGTGGCCGATTTGGAGGGCCCGGCTTTGACCAAATGTTCACCGATATGTCTGAGATTGTCCGTCCAAGCCGTGATGGAATTCACGGTAGGGAATTGATTGGAACAAGTGTAGACTTGGGCTCCAAGCCTATGCGACTGGAGTTCACTGCGGATGGAAAACTATTGGATGGACCCAAGATGATGACCATTCAGGTGCCTTTCGTGTATACTGCGCCTCCGGATTCTGTTGGAACCGGAATTGTGCCAGAAATTTTGGCCGAAGCGGCGGCTCAGGTCGACACATTGGTCTTCTTGCCAGAGAGTACGGTGACCGCCCAAGGGTTGGCGAGTCCAAATGTAGTCCCAATGATTGCACCCTCCAAGATTGGCAATATCGAAAGCCACGGAAATGGAACCCGCATGGTGGAAATGACATATTGGAATCCCGATGCTTGGAAACAGGTCAAAGAGCATCCGCTGTTGGTTTCTGTGCGTTTGCCTTTCTCTGGTGATTGGAAATCAACCATGATGGAAATGGTTGACCAAGGTGTATCCATAATCCACCTCGTATCTGATTATCATGGCGAATCCGATGATGGCCGATTCGTGATGGATTTGTACCAAGAAGCCCATTTTTCCTTGGTTGAGAAGGGTTGCAGAGATGAGGTTACATTGCTCGGCACGGGAGGAATTGCTGGTGCGGATCATCTCCCAAAAGCGATTATCACCGGTATGGACGCGGTTGGATTGGACCTTCCATTGCTAATTGCAATGCAAGCCCGATTGAATGGAGATACAAAGTCCAGAGGTGCTGCTGAGGTCAAACTCCCATCGAAATTGGACAAGGAATGGGGTGTTCAGCGAATTCTCAACCTCTCCTGCTCATGGCGCGATCAACTCTTAGAGATTCTCGGAGCCATGGGTGTTCGAGAGGTTCGCCGTTTGCGTGGCGAAACTGGACGCGCAATGTGGTGTGGACACTTGGAGCAGGAAGCGTTTGGTGACATCGAAGGCTTTCCAGGAGGTGGTCATTGATGGGTAAAGAATGGCCAAAGCCCAGCCCGAAATTGTTGGAGAAGACACATCACTTGATGCACGACGGTTTCCATCAGCGTGCCTTCCCAGACACGAGGTACGATTTGCCCGAGGCATTGGGGGATGCACGATGGACTGACGAACTCATTGCGAGCACGTGGTACATGGCAGAAACTGGAAAATGTCCCGAACACCTCAACTACAAAACCGGCAAGAGTGGCGGCGGATTCGACAAACTTGCCTTCAAAGAATTGGCTCCTGAACAACAACTCAGTGCCGATGCTGAGGTTGACATTACGTTGGCGTTGAATCGCCGTGGCGATGAGCGTGTCAAGCGCACCATTGACGTTCCGTGGTATGGCGGAGGCATGTCTTACGGGTCAGTCTCTGTCAATGTCATGATGTCAAGAGCGCTAAATGCCAAGAAGTGGAATACGCTGATGTCCACTGGTGAAGGTGGTTACCCGCCCCAATTGTACGAATGTGCTGAAAATGTCATCACTCAGGTCGCAACAGGTTACTTTGGAGTTGAAGAAAAATCAATCCAAGCCGCACCGATTATCGAATTCAAGTATGCACAAGGTGCGAAACCTGGATTGGGTGGACACTTGCTGGCCACAAAAGCGGGAGAAGAAGTCGCAAAGATGCGAGGAAGTGTTCCGTTTGTCAGTTTGTTCAGCCCCTTCCCATTCCATTCAACCTACTCTGTAGAAGACCACATGAAACATTTGGATTGGATCAAAACTGTCAATCCAACTGCGATGATGTCCGTGAAAGTGAGTACCCCTCACGATGTGGATATGGTGGCGGTCGGTTCATACTACGCTGGAGCGCACATCGTCCACTTGGATGGTTCATTCGGAGGAACGGGTGCAGCGCCTGAAATCGCCAAGAAAAATATCGCCATGCCTATTGAATTGGCGATTCCCAAGGTTCACAAATTCATGCAAGACGAAGGCATTCGTGACAATGTAACCCTGATTGCAAGTGGTGGTGTACGAACCGCAGATGATATCGCAAAGGCCATCGCTTTGGGTGCTGATGGTTGTGTACTCGGAACCAGTGACTTGGTGGCGATGGGTTGTACCCGATGCTCAAATTGTGAGGGTGGACCCAGCGGTCGAGGGTGCCCGTGGGGCCTAACTACCACCGATGCGGAATTGCAGGAATGGGTCCAACAGGCGTGGGGTGCAGACCGATTGGACAAGTACTACACCGCTTTGGCGGACCGTTTGAAGGAAATTCTGCGAGGACTGGGGCTATCTAGCGTTGGAGATTTGCGTGGAAGAACCGATCTTCTGCGTTACATGGCTGGAGGTGAGGCCTGATGCATGCAAACATGCCTGGTACACCCAAGCAAAGTGTGGATGTTGTCGGGCGTCCACGCGGAGATGTTCCTGCCAACCCCGAAGCTGTTGTCAAGGCTCGAAAGATGCTAACCGATTCCTTGCCTAAGATTGAGATGAACGAGGCGGATGCCGCTGAGGGCGGTTGTGGTGTTGTTGGACTTGCAAGCGAAGTTCCAATCGCCGGACGACACTTGTTCAAATCCCTCGAACAAATGCGAAATCGAGGCAATGGAAAGGGTGGTGGAGTGGCCATGGTTGGACTAGATCCTGCCCAATTCAACACCACACAGGACGTCCTCGAGGATTCTTATCTCGTCGCTATAGCTTGGGTTAATGAGGGGCACCGCGAAGCGGTTGAGGCGAAGTACATCAATGACGTATTCGATGTTATTCACACATTTGACATGCCAGTACTTGACGATTGGAAGAGTCTGCCTGCGCTGGAAGTTTGCCCACCGGATGTTACCTGCTATTGGGTTCGTCCAACCGAATCGGGAATCGCCGCCATGTTTGAAGAAAGTGGGATGAGCCCCGGTGACTTTGCAGATGAAGAAGCGATTCATTCCGAGTATGTTTACCGAAATACGCACAAATTGAATGTCGAATTCTATGCACAAGATGGTCGTGCAGATGCTTTCGTATTGAGCCATGGTCGAGATATGCTCATTTTGAAAATCGTTGGCTATGCTGAGGACGTCATCAAGTACTACTGCTTGGATGATTTTACCGCTCATGTCTGGATTGGACATCATCGCTATCCTACTCGAGGTAGAGTCACTCACCCAGGAGGTGCACATCCGTTCGGACAGGGCATCGATGTTGCACTTGTTCACAATGGAGATTTCAGCAATTATGTATCGGTCAAGGATTACTTAGCACAACGTGGTATGGAACCGTTATTCTTCACCGATACCGAAGTTGCAGCGCTTGGATTCGACTTGCATCACAGGGTCTATGGCTACCCGATGGAGTACCTAATCGAATCATTGGCTCCGACCAGTGAACTAGATTTTGTCATGCTACCTGAAGAAAAACAAAAGGTGTATGAGGCCATTCAGAAAACACACATCCATGGTTCTCCTGATGGGCCTTGGTTCTTCATTATCGCACAGGGTGCCGGCAAAGGACACCATCGACTGATTGGTATCACCGATACCAGTATGCTTCGCCCCCAAGTTTTTGCCTATCAGAGAGGAGAGGCTGCCATTGCCTTCTGTGCCAGTGAGAAACAAGTCATCGATGCCGTGATGGAAAGTCTCTCGGCGGAAGACTCCAGATTCTGGCGCCGATGTGATCGCTACTGGAATGCACGCGGTGGTTCATACACCGATGGAGGTGCGTTCCTATTCGATGTCAACAAACAAGAGGATGGTAGCTTTGAATTGGTGATGACTGACAAATTCGGAGGTTTGGTCGACACCCACCCTGATGGTGACTTTGCCGTCATGGATTCGGCGATGACCAGTGAAGTCGATTGGCCTGAAGAAGGGGGTGCTATCGCACGCTTCGAAGCCTGTGTAGAAGCACTCCAAACCATGGATTGGGCGGCTGCCAAGACCATGTTGTCGGAAATTAACACATTCTCCCAACAAGAAAGCCGAGGTGAGGCAATCACTTGTCTCCAGTTGCTTTTGGACCGCTGCTATTCGACTGGCTGCCTTCGTAAGAGTCGATGGTTAGATCATGTCGAGGATACTTTGGTTGAAATTCTAAAGAGCAGCGTTTCAAAGCCATGCGAGAAATTTGTTGGGCAAAAAGTACCGGGACACAGGCCCGAGCCCGAAAGCGCTGAACAAGCAATTGTTCTAGATGCAAGGCCGTATCCAATCGAAGGGCAAGAAAGTTTGGCACGTGAATTGGTCGAATTGCACTCGATTGGCTGGCGAAATTTCCACGTTGTTCTCTGCCACGGCCACCGATTTATCGGAAATGGATTCGGAATGGAAACCGATGATGTGCGAATCGATGTTTATGGAAGTGTAGGCGATTATTTGGGTAGTGGAAACGATGGAATGACCATCCATATGCATGGAAATGGACAGGATCAAATCGGCCAAATTCACAAGCGCGGTACCACGGTCGTTCACGGCGATGTTGGACAATGTTATGGGTATGGGGCCAAGGGTGGAAAGTTGTTCATCCGAGGGAATGCTGCCGGCAGACCCATGATTAACAGTGTCGGAAGCCCAAAACTTGTCATCAATGGAACAGCATTGGATTATCTTGCCGAGTCATTCATGGCTGGAGACCCGCTAGAAGGTGGAGGTTTCGTAATCATCAATGGAATCGAATATGATGAAAAAGGGCATATTCAATCCATGGAAACCCCTTATCCTGGTGGGAACTTGTTCAGTCTTTCAAGTGGTGGGGCCATCTATGTTAGAGACCCTCACAATCGATTGAGTGCAAGCCAACTCAATGGAGGAGACTTCACGGATTTGACCGATGCAGATTGGCAAATCCTTGAGCCTTTACTTGTCGAAAATGAGACGCACTTTGGCATCCAGTTGGCCGCACTATTGACTGTGGAAGGAGATGTTCGTGCCCCGAGTTCTGTCTATCGGAAGATTATCCCGCTGAAGAACAAGGCATTGTCTGTCGAAGATGGTTGGGCTGCCAAGCACGATTGAGGAATCGTAAACCGTAAAGACGGGGCTACAAACGGACCCCTATGCCCAAGGTTCGCAAGCCGAAGAGAGGATGGCCCCGCATCTTCAAACCTCGTCGTATGCGGCGTCGGGTGCGTGAACCCAACAGTGGACACGGGTTACCACCTTGTCCGCATTGTGGACTGTTTGCCATGAAAAGGGATGACTCTCGCAGTGAAATATACTGTACCGAATGTGGTGGAATCTTAGGGAATTAAACAGAGAACTCTTGAGGGGGTACTGCTTGGTTAGCATTCCCGCTGTGATGATGATTTGATGCTCGCGGCCTAGCCGCTTGATTGATGGGCGAGCTGAGCGGGACCCTCAAATGCTACCAAGTGTAGCATTCACCATGCAGCCGGACGCACCACACCCCACCCCTACACCGCGGGTTGTGGGAATGGCGCAACAACCCTTGGATTCTCAGGTGAGGCAGGTTGCACATCAACCGGGAACCACGTTCGTCTTGCAAGAAGCCGTGCCGCTATCACCTGCACCCTCAAATTTGCAAATGGCTCGACCCAGTAAACCGTGGAGAATGTATGGTCGAATCGTGGGTTTGGTTATCCTATTGTTTGCGTTTGAAATCATGTTCTACGAGGGTTGGTACTACTCGATTTACGATGATGCTAGCTTTGGAGCAATGTCATTTATATGCGCCATTCCTTGCTTGCTTTGGGTTGTTGCAATTCGAAAACCAAGGGCGGTATTGCTTGAGAGAGCCGTTCCCGATTCAAGCGGAAAACAATTGCATGTCATCACTGTTCACAATGGCTCGTTGCAAACCCCCATGCCAACAAGATTTGATCGCCATTTGATTCGTGACGATTCAATCTTGGATGTCCCCTCAACAATGGCATCATGGGGCGTTTTCGCCCTGACTATTCTCTGTTCAATCGGCCTTTGGAGTCTCATCTTTTTGGGGGATGAAGGTACTCAAGCGATTGCCACTATGGCCCTGATTCCAGTCATCATTGTGGGATTCAGTATCCCAGTCATGGCCTGGTGGTCGCATTCGACAAATCGAATCGGATTGCCAACGAGAAGAAGAGATGCAGAAACATGGTTGATTGCGGGAATTTTTTCGGCGATTCCAGCCTTGTTTATCAATAGCATATTCTTCCCTGAATTGGTTCTTCTCATCAATCCAGACATCAGTTTCGAGAATCTAGAGCACCTAATCGTGGTCATCTCTGCTCCAGTAGGAGAAGAAATTTGCAAAGGTTTGGCCATTGTGTTCTTTGCTTCGAAAATCAAATCTCCAAAACATGGATTCCAAATCGGATTTACCGTAGGATTAGGGTTTGCTATTCTTGAGAATTTGATGTATGTTGGAGGCACAGCAGGAAGTCCAGTGACGATTTTCATTCGAGGGATCGGTTCAATTCCCGGTCACGCGGTTTGGACGGGGCTGACCGGTGGAGCCATTGGCTGGACATTGATGCAGAGAAGAGCCAGTCAGTTACACAAAGCCGCACAGGCTGGAATTCAAATCAAGCCACCTGAAACCCAATCGGCACAGTGGAAATTGATTGACAACAAAACGGGAGCAGTGATGGATACCCCTGGTCAAGAAATGCAAAGTGGCGTCGCGGTCGGACCCTCGGGGGTTGAGATATGGAGGCCAGTCGAAAACATCATCCAAAAAGATCCAGTGCTCAAAATACCACTCCCGAAAAATGTCGCTTTAGCATTATTGCTGGCTATGATCGGGCATGCATCGTGGAATGGAACGTTCACTGCCTTCGGAATCTATGCTACAAGTTCGGGAATGTCATTGATGGTAGAGGTGGCTCTGACGATTTTCATTATGGCTGCGATGATTCTTGGTGTCTTGGTGATAGGCACGGGTTTACTGCATAGCGTTCGTACGGCTCCCGATGGTTCTGAGGTTGACGATTATCAATCCCAATTGGCAACGATAACGGCTGAAAATCAAGCCTAAAGAAGTCGGTACATTTTGCAGCCGATGGTGAAAACATTCAACCGCGTTCTCCGTTTCAACAGGCCGGTGGATTGAGTGAATCTCGAAATGGTCGGTGGATTTGACCAAACAAATCTGCTGATTTCTATTGCACTCGTCATGATTTTGATGATTGTCAGTCGCATCCGAAAAATCCTCAACGAAGCAGGCACTTGGGCGGCTGCAATCCTTGGCCTAGGTGTGGCCATCGGCGGACACTGGACATGGTTGTTCATCCTTCTCGCCTTCCTCAGTGCAGGGTTCTTTGTGACTCGATGGCGATATGATGAGAAGAGAGCCATGGGATTCAATGAAGGCGAAGACGGTGAACGTGATTGGACAAATGTCGTAGCCAATGGGGGCGTTCCTCTGCTGATTTCTCTTTACGCGTTTGTGACCAAAGATTGGGAAAACCTATTGCCGATTTTCGCGGCTTCAGTTGCTGTTGCAACATCGGATACATTTGCCAGCGAAATTGGTTGCTTGGACAAGCGTGTTTACATGATTACTACCATGAAAAAGTGTGAACCCGGATTGAATGGTGGATTCAGCCCCAATGGACAAATGGCTGCATTGGCAGGAGCGCTGCTGATTTCTTTGGTCGCCACAGGGCTTGGATGGTTGATTGGGGCCGAGGCTTTGTCTAAACCCATCGAATTCATTGTCAGCATCACAATCATCGGATTCTTGGGTTGCCAAATCGATTCAGTACTTGGTGCCGTATTGGAAAATCGAGGGTATATCGGCAAGGGTACAGTCAATACAATCGCCATCGCGTCGGGTACTGTTATTGCCTGTTATTTCTATCCAATAATCGCATTTTGAGCGGCGGCCCTTAGGGCCGCCGGATTCATCTAGGGGATGTGTTTGGCCGAATCATGCATCCGACACCCGAGGTTCGACCGGTTCGGCGGATGTTGGTGCTATTCGTGGTCTTGCTGGCAATGCTGGCGATTCCAGCCCAGAGTGCGGCCGATGATTTCCCAACAGGACCCGGCTTAGATTGGGAACTTCCTCAAACTCATGGTTTGTACATCGCAGGTTCATCCCAGCAAGCTTCGCTTGAGAGAACATTGCCGAGTGAAACTGGCCAGCCCGACGGTGATCTGGAGTTTGGTGGTTCGCCATTAATGCAAAATTTACTCTCAATCAGTAGCCCTCCTGCAACAGAAGCTTCCTTGCTACAAGGCAACCTAACTGTACAATTGTACGCCGGATTATACGCTGAAGGGACACAATGCAAGGGGCAAAATTTCGGATTTGGTGCAGGTTACACGACCTTCTATGCAACCGTGATGGTCGGTGACAGTTTGGTATTGGACAATGAACCAAGTGAAGCGCAAATTCTTGAGTATGATTGGAACAAGGCGCAATCATTTACCATTACTGCTCCAATTGACACATTGCTCAATTCGAATGATACAATCACACTTGATTTGTCGGTCATACACAATTGTGCGGCTGAGGGACACCTGTTTTGGGACACCTATGATCTCCCCAGTGGGATTCAAATTGATGCGGATTTGCTGACACCCTCGCTAAACATCTCTGTCAGTTCAAATGGCCTACCACGAATTGAATTCACGCCCCATTCACCATTTGGAACCGATGATTACAAGGAACTGAAAATCGATGTAATCGGTCCACTTGACTCTTGGGAACAAGGTGTACACTACCCCATCCCTCCTGAGGAAGAGCAATTCCAAGATAGGCTTAGGATGGACTCCGAAAATCCGCCGCATGGTGCACGTCAAACAGACACCGGTCGAATGGCTTGGACATGGATAACAAAAGAACCATTGAACCCTGGAATGTATGTGGTTGACGTATGTGCAACAATGGCCGATGGAATATACACTATCGATTGTCATTTGATTGGCGTATTGCGATTTGAAGTCGAGGAAGCACCGAGTGCGTGGTTAGAATCAGGGTGGTTCGCGGCCATGCCGGTTCTCTCGATATTGG
>DAVT01000151.1 GCA_002505685.1 Euryarchaeota archaeon UBA501
GACATTGGATGAAAGGTCACCATCTAGAGCCCAAACCTCCACACTGGCCCAATTTTCTGTACCCGGGTTGGTTGTAATCGTCCCTGTGTAAATTCCATCGCCTGCCACTTCATCGCTGCCTTTTCCATCATCATGCATGGTGAAATCAGGATTGCTTGAACCAAAGGAAACTCTACCTTGGACACTACCTTCCATCTGAGTGGTTCCGTCCGCATCCTGCAAGAAAACTGTCACGATCAAATTGTTATTGACTTCCCCTTCCAATGCATCTAGATTTACGGTTAACTGGGACAGAACGGGATTTGATTTACCCACAGTGATGTTGACCCAAGCGGTATCCATGGCTCCTCGCGAATCTCGAACTGTCAATGTGAAGGTGTGTTGACCTGGCCCAAACCAATCTGTGAAGTTCTTATCATTGGCCAACTCGATTGTACCCGCAGGGGTTACTTCACTCCAAATATACTGGATAATGTCATCATCCGCATCCCACGATTGTGAACCATCGAACACAAGCACTTCACCAGGGGCAAGATAGGTGCCTTCATTCAAGGATGAAATGATGGCGTGAGGCCCTGTTGGGTTGACATGGAGAATTTGGTTTTGTATACGAGATTCGCCTTTGGAATCTGTCAAGTTGAAAGTGAGATTGTGTACGCCAGAAGGCAGCATGTCATTGTACCAATAATCGATTGTTCCATTTTCTACGATGAGTCCTTCGACTAAATCACTTGAAATGTTGACCCAGAAATCATCGCCATCCGCATCGAATGATTCCCTGAAGTCAAACAAAACTGGGGCATCGCTATCCACTTCAATTCCGGGAATTGGACTGGTCAAAATTAACACTGGAGCACTTTCGGCTACATCGACAACAATGCTTGAAACCGATGGTGGATGAATACCATCGTCAACTGTGAAAGAGATGGTTTGCTGGCCGGCTGGTAATCGAGTGGAAAGAGACCAATCAGTCCCCATTGCTCCATTCACTAAACTTGAATCCCATCGAACTGCGACGTTGTCGGGATCGACAACTGGTCCATCTTCGCAAATGTGATTTGACACCCAATCTTCAGAATAATCTTGACAGGAAATATCCCAATCGCCACTCCCTTCTGATTCAAAGATGTGGATGACACTCGAATCGGTTGAGAAATCGGTATGGCTGGAAATCATCGCAGTTGAAGGAGTGTTTTCAACGACCAGTGTTTGTGTGTGACTGGACCATACGTCAAGATGTTCGACACGGTCATCGCTGAGTTCCAACGTAATCTCATGAATCCCTGCTGGCAATCGTCCCGTCCAAATCCCATCACCGTCGTCATACAAGATTCCTAGCAAATCACTGGACCAGCGGTAAATGATGGAATCTCCTTCGGGGTCAAAGGAACCGAACGAATCCAATTGCACGGTAAATGCGGAGGTGTTGCCCATCCTCGTTACGGTGAATTGTGGATGAGGTAATTCGTTAATCAATTCAATCTGATAGATCAGGTCAACCGGGTCGTTGACTCCATCGGTTACCGAAATGGTGTAAGTAAAGGATGTAACCGAATCACCAGCATCCAAGAATGAAGCATTCCATTCCATCGCACAAGGTTCTATTGCACCATCATCAGGACGGTAAGAGACATCTATTCCACAGAGGATCGCATCTCCTTCTGGATCGGTGGTTCCAGTCATGTTGATGTGTAGATTTGCTGTTCGATATAGGCGCAATGCCCCATCAAGATCAACACCAGGGTCAGTGATAATATCAATCACAGGGGCTAAGTTTCTCAACTCAATATCTCGACTCTCATTGGCACAATTTCCTTGGTCGTCACAGGCCTCTAGAGTAATTACGTGTTGTCCGTCTGAAAGCACCAATCCACTACCATCGTTGACAGAAAAATGGTTGCTTGAACTGAACTGTCCGTCGATACTGCTCGTCCATGTATACGATATTGGGTCATCATCTAAGTCCCAAGTTTCTGATGCATTGAATTCAACAATGGAGCCGCTTCCAAACACATCCTCATCGAGTGGAGTATCCCAGATGATGAGTGGAGCTTGATTTGTCAAGGTGATTTCGCAGACCACAACTGGCGATGAGAAATCGGGAATTCGGTTGGTTGGAATCGGCTCTGATTGGGGCGAATCTGAACGCTCTCCATCATACTCACAACCGACCCAATATTCCGTCCATGCACCTGACCCCATCCAGTCGGTTTGTTGAGAAGAGAAGGGACCTAGAATCATATGTCCAATGTACGGCAATGTATGGGTTTGGGCTGATTCAATTTGATTGAATGAAAGATTGATTTGTGCATTGGGTAAGCCATGATTGTGTTGATTTGTTGCCCAAACATGCATGGTCCACATTTCGTCAACCAAACTGCCTACGCCCACATTGAGTGTCCCCAAATCTCCTGAGTCAATCCATCGAAGCGTGCTCGGTTGCCCAGTCATGTCAAAGGCGACTGAGGTTCCCTGAATTGAATTGGACATGTTGACTGTCGAATCGCGCATATTGATCTGACCAGAGCAGGCAGACAAATCCACATCGACGGCTTCAACCAAATGCAAATTTGTGAACTCAAGGCAATTCGAACCTGAAAGAATCACATCGGATAGAGTACTTGTCAGCGGGTCATCACTTCCATCCCATGCCATTCCACTGTGTGAACCATTGAGACGGACTCCGGAAATTCTCGCTTCGGTATCTGCCAATTGGACGATGGGACCTGTGCGGTTGGCCTGAACGTCCAATCCATGGATGTCAACCCAGCCGTTGAAATTCAGATTGGCGTTGTCTACTTCAACTGCCAACGCACTATTTCCTGGGTCGGTGACTGATAATTGATGCAACTGAATATCTATGCTATCCTTGATGTAAACGCCACCCCATGCATCATTTGTCGATGAACAATTTGTGCAGGATACATTCTTACTACTCGACATCAAGTCATTGGATTTCTCGAAAAAGAGTCCCACTCCTTCGTTGGGGAGCATGGCTTGTCCACCATTGTTCGTTGAATGTAAATCGAACAACTCCACATTGCTCGCATCATACACCCTCAATCCGTTTAGACCATTGTTTGAAAGAGAAATCCCAGAGACATCTGGATGGGATTCTTCCAAGTAGAATCCATGGCCATTGTTGTTTGTTGAGGACCAATTGTAACCTTGCAGACTCGCCTTGGAAAGGAAGATTCCATCCATCGTACTCGAATCAACTGAAAGATTGCGAATCTGAGGCGCCCAATTCACACTGCGAAGGAACATTCCTGCGCGATCGTTACGGCTGATCGCTGCACTTTCTCCATTGCCCTCTAAGGTCAAATTGTCAATGATAGTGGCTGAATCAATCATGTACCCCTTGAATCCGTTGCAATTGTTGTTAATCGCTCGAGAATTCCTCAAATCCACACCACTGGTATTGACGCCAATCGCTTGGAAACAAAGGCCCGGTGTTTTGGCCCCGATTTGGCCAGAGTCTCGGACTTCTAGATTGTCGAAAATTGCGTTTAGAGGTGTGTTGAAGTTCGAGTGGTTGTATTGTTCAACAAATACGCCTCGATACATGCTATTTGTTACTGTGGTGTCCCAAAACGTAGGTCGTGTATTCACCGTTTCACTGATGTGCTGGACCCAGATACCATTGTCTGAACGATCAATGCTGACATTGTCGAATAAAGCGACACTGTCTTCGACCCAAATTCCAGCAGAAAGCCAACCGCTATTTCCAATTGCAGAGATATTGCTGATGACCAAATCGCGCAAAAATCCTGAAGAATCTCCCCACATATTGACTGCACGTGTGGTCAAATTGTCGAAGGTTGCACCCAACACCAACGGATTGCTATTTGCTCCGATTGACAATCCGATTCCATAGCGGTTGTTCAATGAGGTTGAGGCGACATCCTGTCCACCATCCTGAATCGTGAGTCGTTGAATGGTTGGGTCTGCATTGTCAAACATGTCAACGCCAACAAAATCTGGATTTTCGATATAGACGTCGTTCAGGGTTGGATTGCTATTGTAAATGGTGATGCCCCATTCTGAATGTTGAATGTCAAGATGGTTGATGACACTGCCTCTACCCCGGCTACTTGCATTGAACTGGATGCCTTCGTGAGCAACGGCATTCGATGATCGAGTAATGGTTGCAGGACTGGTAGCAGTCCCAGATACATCCAATTCGCCTTCGACGTACAATCTGACATTGTCAGCAAACGAAATCGTGGCACCTGCATCGATGACCAATGTATCTCCCGCAGCGACGGTATAATCGTCGTTCAGGGTCATGGTTCCCGCCCATGTGGTGGTTGCACGCGCTGATGTGTCGGCTTTTTCTTGAGATTCAAGCGAAATTGGTACAATTGGCGAAATACTGGCGAGCAGTAGCACGGAAATCAACAGAATGACTACCTTTCCGCGTGACACCATAAACACCCTCCAGTTGCACATCCCATTGAATGCTTTCGGCCTCCGGTTTGCCCTCCTTAGGAGGGCCAAACCGAATTTTCACAACGATTTATGCAATTTGGCTGTAAGAGAACGAGCGGCTCTAGGACACTCGGCTCGCCAGAACCGATGCACTGCCTCTCTCCAGTA
>DAVT01000058.1 GCA_002505685.1 Euryarchaeota archaeon UBA501
CAAGGATGCACTTCGCAAGGCCAGCATGAAAATCCCAAGCCCATGCACAACCAAGGTTGTCAAGGGCCATGAGCACCTAAAGGGCCTTGTCTGAGGCTCGAATTCTTACCAAAATGGTTGAAAACCAAATTGCTTGTCTCTTTGGGGCCAATCTTTATGCCTCTTCTTTGGAGGTCATGTCTCCGAAGGAGAGTCTTCAATTATGGAAAATAAAGCACTAGACGACTATTTTGGCTACACTGAAGCCGGTAGTTCGTTAGAAGGAGAAATAAGGGCAGGAATTACAACATTCCTGACGATGGCATATATTTTGGTGGTAAACCCCGATATGTTGTCGCTGAGCTTTGCGCCAGGAGTGGGTATCCCATTCAATCAGGCGCTTTTTGCGACTGCGATGGCGGCTTTCGTGGGTTGTACAATCATGGGGCTTTGGGCAAACCAACCCTACGCATTGGCACCAGGTATGGGACTGAATGCATACTTTGCATTCACAGTGGTCCTTAGCCAAGGAATCGCATGGGAACTTGCACTAGCAGCAGTACTTGTTGAAGGTGTATTGTTCATGATCATCTCACTGCCACAAGTTGGATGGCGTTCCGAGATGATCAATTCGATTCCCAAGGACTTGAAGATAGCAACAATGGCTGGTATAGGTATGTTCCTCGCCATCATTGGTCTACGAGAAATGGGCTGGATTATTGATGACGGAGCCACATTGGTCAATATTGGTGCACACGGCGGATGGACACACCAGTCGGGTGAACTTTGGGCGATGATTGGATTATTGGCTATTGCAATCATGATGGCACGAGGCATCAAGGGTGCAATCATTTACGGAATCGGTGGAGTGACTGTAATCGCTTGGATTATGGGTGCAATGGATATGGGTGTTAGCGACCCTTACAACGGAATCGAAGCTGTGGCTGCACCTGCAATGGGAGACGTATTCTCCACTGATGGATTCGACACAGGTGCTTTCGGAGCATCTCTGAGTGCACTTATGGACATCAATGGCGATACTATCGGAGCATTCATTCTAGTGATGGTGACGTTCCTATTCGTCGATATTTTCGATACAGCTGGTACACTATATGGTGTTGGAAAGATGGCTGGGAAGGTCGATGATGATGACAACCTCGAGGGCGCTGATGAAGCATTCATGTCAGATGCGGGTGCAACGATTGTAGGTGCACTTTGTGGAACAAGTACAACAACCACCTACATTGAATCCGCCGCTGGAATCGAAGAAGGTGGCAAGACAGGATTGGTTGCTATTGTCGTTGGTGTCTTGATGCTAATGGGATTGTTCCTAGCAGGCTTGCTACAAGCCATCCCAACATTTGCTGTTGCACCAGCCCTAGTCGTCGTAGGTGCTATGATGATGCGCGGAGCCGCAGATATCGATTGGTCTGACAAGGAGATGGCAATTCCTGCTTTCATTACAATGGTGATGATGCCATTCACGTATTCCATCGCAGATGGAATCGCATGGGGTATCATTGCATATGTTCTGATGAAGGTCGGAATGGGCAAGATGGATCAAATCAACAAGGTCATGGGAATACTCTGTGTTCTGATGGTCATGTTCTACCTTGGTCCTGGTGGCGAAACCACGTTCGAGTGGATCGTCAACATGATCTTCTGAGCAAGATGACACACACGTCCCTCAAGGGCGCTACGGCGCCCTTGGGGGGCTTTTTTTTGTATCCGGTGTAGTAAATTACACCTAATTCACCCAAGAACACCGGCTTTTTCCAAAAACCATCCAAACGTCCTCTTATTGCAGAATGTAAGTAGAACCTTTCATAAGCGAATCGAAGCGCAACGGGGGCAATCGTATGGGATGCGATTGAAAAAAGGTGAATGAAATGGACATAGATATGAAAGCTATGAAGTCTGAGATGGGAGGTGCATTCGTGCTCTCTTGGATCGTCTTCGGAATGGGATTGGGAACCATCGAAGGGGCTGTCGCTCTGGCAGTTACTTGGATGGCATTTAGCGGCGCTCACATCTTGCCAGTTGTCACATGGTCACACATCATGACCGGCGACTTGGCAGATACTGAGGGCAACTGGATGGCAAATGGAATGCGCTTGGTGGGCCAAATGGTTGGTGCTATTCTTGCTATTCTATTGGCAACCGAAGCTGGTGGTATTGAAACAGGTTGGGCAGCCACAGAAATGTGGATTCCTGACATCGCGGACAACCTCTGGGCTGTTCTCGGTATGATTGCTGCTGGTGCAGTATGGTGGCAAGTGCACACCCGATGCGACTCCGCATGGGCAAGCGCATTTGGTCTAATGGTACTAGGTGGGGCAATGACTCTAACCGGTGCACACGAGATGGGAGCATCCATCACAAGTGCAGGCGATGGAATCGCTGACACCCTAGTGAATTGGATTTGCGACGGTCTATTCGTCGGTATTGGTGCCTTCGTTGGCTGCCAAGTTGACGGATTGATTGGCGAAGAAGAGTAAGTAAAACTGCTCTAACGCACAACACAAGATAACACACATGTCCTTCAAGGGCGCTTCGGCGCCCTTGGGGGGCATTTTTTTTTGGTCTACCAATTGTTCAAAACCGAGGTACTGTTCCCCCGGTTATGGGAGAGACGACCACGACGCTGGATATGCGTGTTGAATTGCTCAAAGACAGTGTACTCAAAGCGCCTGTAGTTTGGAAGGAAGGATATCCTTACTTCGTGCACCCGCTTTCAGATGGAGTCCCCCGCCAATCCTCAGAACTACTTGCAGCGGCTAGAGATTTGATTTCTGAAAATGTAGATTGGGAATCCATTGACATCATCTTGGCCATTGAGGCGATGGGGATTCCATTGGCTGCTGCTCTATGCCTTTCAAGTGGAAAACCCCTCGTCATATGCCGAAAGAGATCTTACGGTTTACCCGGGGAAACACCCATCGACCAATCGACAGGGTATTCAAAAGGGCAATTGTATCTCAATGACATCGACCAAGGTTCGCGTGTATTGATTGTCGATGACGTTGTCAGTACTGGTGGGACACTGCACCCCATTTTGAAGGCGGTTGAAGGCACTGGAGCGACTGTACAGGATTGCTGGATTGTGTTTGAAAAGGGTGAAGGGATGAATAAAATCCGTGAACAAGGAAGTTGGCCACTGAATAGTTTGGTCAGAATCGAGATGATTGATGACAAAATCACAGTTCTAGACTGAATCTCACCCGAAGGGTGGATTCATCAAGGAGATGTTGGACGGCCAGATGAGGCGATTCCATGGACATGGACCGGCATGACTTCGAGCTCGACGAATTGATCGAGCGAATTAAGTCGAATGACAATCGCCTCGTAGCCCTTCAGGTCCCCGAAGGATTGAAAATGCAGGCCCTAGACATGATGGATGCTATAGAGCATGAGACTTCGGCCAAGATTGTGCTTGCAGCGGACCCTTGTTATGGGGCCTGTGACTTGGTTCATGACAAAATGCAACGCATGGGTGTAGAACTGGTTGCTCACATGGGCCACTCACAGATGAACATTGATTCAGGCATGCCAACCCAATTCATCAATGTCATTTACGATGGAGATCCTGCAATCGATCCGGTTTTACCAATTCTCGCCAAACACCATGCAATTGCTGAACAAAGGTTAGCAGATTCACAAACAGGTGATGACATTTCTGCGGAAGATGCTCAAGAACGATTCCTAGATGCAGTGGGACGTGTAGCCCCATTGACAGGGACAAAACTCGGACTTGTCGGTAGTATCCAGCACCTTCACCTGATTTTCGATTACAAAGAACGACTTGAAGCGGCTGGATTTGAGGTCGAGGTCCCCGTTGGGGGAGCGAGATTGACATTCCCAGGGCAAGTTCTAGGATGCAATTATTCGGGTGACCAAGATGATATTGGACATTACCTCTTCCTTGGCAGTGGAGATTTCCACCCCATTGGCCTTGTCCTGCACACTGGAAAACCATTGGCCATGCTTGACCCTTATTCGGGGGATGCTGAAGAGATGTCGTTTGAGCGAATTGAGCGAATCCTGAGACAGCGATTCGGACTCATCATGGCTTGTGATCAAGCACAGAGCTTTGGGATTCTAATCGGAGAAAAACCCGGGCAAATGCGTCGAACACTTGCCTTGAGGATGAAGAAAATCCTCGAAAAACATGGAAAGAAGGGGTATTTGCTGGCATTGGAGCACGTTGGACCCGATTTGATTGACTTCTATCCCGTGGACGCTTTCGTTAACACCGCTTGTCCTCGAATTGCAATCGATGACTCGGTACGCTACGCAAAACCCCTGATTACACCCTTCGAACTTGAGGTCGCACTCGGTGAGAAGCAGTGGGAGACCGGGTATCAATTCGACGAGATCCCGTGACTACCCGTACCTGCGCGTACACCACGCCATCGGGGGCGCGCGCGCGTGTGGCGTTCCATATCTTCAAGAACATCCAACATTGGGAGGCACCGATGGCTGAATACCTGAATCGGATTGGCGCGGGCCTCATCTTGCTCGATGCAGCCCCGCTTTCCTACGATTGGGTGCCTCCAAAAGTGGTCGGCCGCGAGGAAGAGCAAGAACAATTGGCGGGCATGTTTGCTTCAATCGGGACACCCGGTATGTCGTGTAGAGCAGTCATCACCGGCAATGTAGGCAGTGGAAAAACTGTCCTCAGTCGCTCTTTTGCAGATGATCTGACGAGGCATCTATCTACAGTTCGAGCCATCCAACCCGTACACGTCAATTGCCGAAATCACCCCACAACATCTCAAGTTCTACAGAGGATTGCAACCTCACTAGACGAGCGCCATCCGGAGCGAGGGTTCTCAGCTTCAGAGGTCATTCAAGGGATTCGGCGCAACATCCGAACACGGAATCAGCACATGCTATTGATTCTCGACGAAGTCGACCACCTTCTGCGCAAGGATGGAGGTGACCTTCTCTATCAACTCCTTAGAATTGATGAGGGGCGAAATGAGGCTGGTACAATGTCGCTCATTCTCATCAGCCAAGAACAGGTATTGGACCAATTGGAAGGAGCCATAATTTCGCGATTTGGTCGTTCTAATCATTTGAGGTTGAAACCATACAATGATTCACAATTGGCAGCGATTGCTTCGCAACGTGCCGCCCTTTCAACACGTAGTGGTTCAGTTAGTGAGGAGATTCTTACATTGATCGGGCAAGCTTCTGCAGATACTGGTGATGCTCGTGTGGCTATCGAATTACTTGAGGCGGCTGTGATGCGGGCTGAGAAAGGTGGTTTCCAGCAAGTAGAATCCATGCACGTACAACGAGATGCCGCATCTCGCGGCCGTACTGTTGAACCGAGTATCGTAGATGAACTGAGCGAGCATGAACAACTGATTTTACTCGCAATTTGCCGACGGTTACGTCGCGACCCTGAAGTCACTTCAGGAGATGTTGAGAAATTGTATCAAGTGGTCTGCGAAGAATACGACACCAAACCAAGAGGATACACTACATTCTGGAAACACCTGAAAACATTGGAAACTCGTGGATTGATGGAATCACGTACTGCAACGGCTAATGTCGGCCGTGGGAGAACGCAACACATCACCATGCCGCAAAGCCTTCCCGGGCAACTTGAGAACCGGCTTGAACACGCTCTAAAGCAGTAATTTGAGGAGAATGTGGCGATCCACCTACGGTGGAATGGGCCGAACCGCTCTTATAGGGGGCGACTGTCGCCGAGGCGCACGAGGTTTGAGCATGGCTGAACAAGTATTCAAGGCGGATGTCAATGATACCGACACATCCAGTGGCGGAAAGTCGTATGCGGTCGATATTA
>DAVT01000027.1:0-17902 GCA_002505685.1 Euryarchaeota archaeon UBA501
GACCATTCGTAGACGTTGTACTCTCGATAGGTCAGTGTGCCAGCGGTTTCATCGTGGTATAGCACCTCACGCTTGGTGGTCAAATCGTAGGTGAATGGACCCATCTTTTCAAATTCCATCTCGGTCTCTTCACCGCTTTGAAGTTCAGCAGCATTCGACAAGTTCCACGCGTAGAAAGACCTCTCCGATACACCATTGAGCCATTCGTCGTCTTCCCATGTATCATTGGTCATGACGGTAGCGGTCGAAAGTGTCTCTTCGGTGACATCCATCACAAAGGGTGATACGACTGCTAGGTTGACACTAATCAGGAGAAGTCCGACAATTCCGAGTGCGGTGGCTTTGGCGTTCATGGCTCCGCACCCGAGGGTGCATGGCATAAGCAATCCGATGCCCGAGTGTGTCCTGAGAGTCAATACTGACAAGATTCAAACGTTGAACGAAATTGGAAAGATTATGGAAGAACACATTGAGTATAATCCAAGTTTTACAATGCTAACACTAGCCCTTTCACCCGGTGAAAGTGTCAAGGCTGAACCGGGTGCTATGGTTTGTCAATCCGGTGTCGAAATGCAAACCGGAATGAGTGGAGGAGGAGGTGTTGGTGGCTTCTTCAAGAGCATGGGTAAAGCTATGCTTGGTGGTGAGTCATTTTTCCTCAACACATTCACAGCTGGACCCGCTGGTGGATGGGTCAGTTTGGCACCCTCAGTACCCGGCGATATCGCTTGGTTTGACTGCCAGCCCGGACAAAATTTGTACATCCAAAGTGGTTCGTACCTCGCTTGTACAGCGAACGTAGAAACCGATACGAAATTCCAAGGAGCGAAAGGGATGTTCAGCGGAGAAAGTTTGTTCTTCATTCGCGCATTTACCCAAGCCGGAGTTGGACGTGTCTACTACAACTCATATGGAGCCGTGAAGCAAATCCCAATTCAGCCTGGACAAACGGTTACCGTGGATACTGGACATCTTGTGGCTTACACTGAAGGACTTCAATACACCATTGGAAAGGTTGGTGGAATGAAGTCGCTCTTCTTTGGAGGAGAGGGGCTTGTCATGCACTTCCAAGGACAAGGGACAATTTGGGTCCAAACTCGAAACATTGGCGGACTTGCTGGTGTCTTGGCACCATTCTTGCCATCCAATGGATAGAGGCGGATTTGAATCGCCCTACGGGCGAATCATCAAAGGTCGCCCGTGACGCGCATAGCGCGTTCGGCATGTCAATTCACATACGAGTTCCAATGCTTCCCGGTTCAGGGAAGGAAACTTGGAACGCGGTTGTCAACGACGAAAACCATGAACATTTGATTGAAAGCAATGCAATTCTGTTGGATGTGTTGCGAGATCAAGCCGGGACCCTTGGGGTCAAGCGTGGATGTGATATGGGTACCTGTGGATGTTGTGCGGTTCTCATAGATGGAGAGCCGCGATTGTCATGCCTCTGCTTGGCAAAAGAGGCTCGAGGAACCAATATCACCACCGTTGAAGGATTGGCAGATGGGCACCATTTGCACCCGATTCAGCAGTGTTTTGCCGAGGCTGGTGGTAGCCAGTGTGGATTTTGTACACCTGGATTCTTGATTGTCAGTGCTGCACTATTAGATGAAAATCCTGAGCCGAGTAGAGATGAAATCAAATGTGCAATCGAGGGTAATTTGTGTCGTTGCACCGGTTATCAGCAAATCGTTGACGCTGTAGAGATGGCGGCTTCGATGAAACGGGATGGCTCTTCACCACCCGATGCAACCGACCCCAAATCAGACCCACATCCTTTGGGTCCGGATGATCCATCATTGCCTCCAGGCAGTTCAAAGTAGGTGTTTAGATGGCCAAAGGATACCGTCAAGCACCAGGGAAAAGCGGGGACAAAAAAAGAACCGATGGAAAGCGAGTTGCTGGTCAGCAAGACTTCGGCGTCCCCGGCTCTGGGGGTTCAGACCCTCATTCCAAACTCCAAGATTTGGACTACGTTCCTGAGTCGGTCGGGGGATGGAAAAAACAACCTCGAGGACCTCACGTCCACGACCGCCACGTCACTGGAATGACGATTGGAAAATCGGTACCATTGGTAGATGCCAACTGGAAAATGACTGGGCAGGCACAATACGGTGATGACATCCGCCTGCCGGGTGAACTCATTGGTAAGATTCTCCGTTCACCTCACCATTATGCGTTGATCAAGTCGATTGATACGTCCAATGCAGAAGCGATGGAAGGAGTGTTTGCGATTGCCACAGGACAAGATTCTGTGAACAAATTCGGTGTCCTACCCGTCACCAAAGATGAGCATGCAATGGCACAGGACAAAGTTCGCCACGTGGGAGACTTGGTGGCTTGTGTTTGCGCGATTGATGAAGCTACAGCAATCGAAGCAATGAATGCGATTTCAGTAGAATATGAAGTCCTTCCATCAATCCATGACATGGAGGATGGGCTGAAGGATTCGGAACACCCAATTCATGACCGCGGAAAGTATCACATCGGCGAATCCAATGTCCAAAAGCGTGTTTTCCAACAATTTGGGGACCTCGATGGAATGGAGCGAGCACCCTATCGTCATGAAGCGGATTGGGAAACCGCTGGATTACACCATGGATTCACTGAACCTCATGCAGTCGTTGCGCATTGGGACCCATCGGGTCGACTGACGGTTTGGTCACCTCAGCAAGTTCCTCATTATCTGCACCGTGCCCTATCTGCTGTTCTCGACATCCCAATGCACCAAATCAACGTTCACAGGACCTTTGTCGGAGGAGGATTTGGTGGTAAATCGGATCCATTCCCACACGAAATGTGTGCTGCGATTCTAGCACGAAAGTCGGGTCGTCCCGTTCGTATCAACTTCGACCGAGAAGAAGTCTACTGGATCAATCGTGGTCGGCACCCATCTCGGATTCAAATGGGTGTCTTTGCGGATGATGAAGGGCGAATTTCTGGCATCGAAACGGATGCGCTCATCGATGGAGGTGCCTTTGCTTCCTTCGGACACGTCACGACATACTACAATGGTGTATTACACACTGCTCCATACGAAATTGGGGGCTTCAATTACACTGGAGCAAGGGTCTGGACCAACAAACCTGCCAGCGGTGCCATGCGCGGCCATGGTGCTGTGAATAGCCGATGTGCGGTCGAGGTGGGGATCGATGCAGTTTCAGAACAAATGAAAGTCGACCCGATGACCTTCCGACTTGCAAATCTATTGCCACCTCATAGTCGTACCATCACAGGATTCAGAGTCACCAGTACCGGAATGCGCGAGTGCCTAGCCAAAGTTCGAGAGCAATCTGATTGGGATGAGAAATTCCGAAACTTGCCGCTAGGTAAAGGCATAGGAGTTGGTTGTGGATTCTTCATTTCAGGTTCTGGATTGCCCATCCATTGGGACCCAGAAAACTTCCCACATGCGACCGTTCATCTACAGTGTGATATGGATGGAGGTGTAACCGTTCACACCGGGGCGGCTGAAATTGGCCAAGGTAGTGATACGGCCGTAGCGCAAGCGGTTTCAGAAGTTCTTGCCTTACCATTGGATATGATTCGCATCCGCAGTAAAGAGAGTGACACTGCACCCGTTGACCTTGGCTCATACTCCAGTCGTGTGACATTCATGAATTGTAATGCGGCCATCAAAGCTGCATGCGAATTGCGAGACAAGGTGATGAAGGCCGCTTGGGAGATAACTGGATACAACCCCGATGTCTTGGTCTTGGGTGACAGGCGAATTTACTACAAACATGACCCTGCGATTGGGGTTTCTTGGTTAGAAGCGGTTCACAAGGCACAGGCTGATGTGGGTTCGCTGATTGCTTCCGGCGCATATCGAACACCCCCCATGGGTGGAGTTCACAAGGGCGCTGCCGCCGGTTTGGCGCCTGCGTATTCGTTCTCAGCCTATGTCGCCGAGGTAGATGTGGATGTTGAGACTGGATTTGTCAAAATCACCAAGGCTTGGGCTGCACACGATTGTGGAAAAGCCCTCAACCCATTGGCGGTGAAGGGACAGATCATCGGTTCCTGTCACATGGGGATGGGTCAAGTCTTGTCTGAAGAGATGAAGTATGGACGAGATGGACACTTGATGAATCCGGATTTGTTGGATTACAAAATCATGAGTGTGCATGAAATGCCCGATGTGGTTCCCATTATCGTCGAAAGCAACGACCCCGAAGGGCCCTTTGGCGCTAAAGAAGCCGGAGAGGGGCCGCTACTGCCGATTCTTCCTGCGGTTTGCAATGCAATATACGATGCAATTGGTATTCGAATCGATGAATTGCCAGTCACACCTGATCGTTTGCACAAGCGTATCGAGAAGCACTGTAGAAAGCTGGGCATAAATGACCCACTCGATTTGCCCGTACCTCGATTTGAGGCTGGACCTCTTCAAAAAAAGTTGGCTGACCGAGCTGATGAACACGCCAAGCGTGACCATCTACGTGATATCCAAGAGGACAGGTCCTCTTACGTCAACGGAGTTCTGTTCGGATTTGCCCCTGACAAGCCGATGGCTGAACAAAAAGAAGGTTGGAGAGAAGCGGTTGTCCCTACACCCAAAGATCTGGCTGACCCTTCAAAGCGGGCCGCCAGAGCATGGGGGCATGTAGAGCGTAGACATCGGGGTGATGACTGATGCGAATGCCACCATTCACACTTCATACGCCGGACAACTTGGCCAAGGCCTTGGCACTGGCCTCCGAATTGGACAACTTTGACTGGGTCGCGGGTGGCACTGATTTGTTGCCAAATTACAAGTGGCACCTTAACCCAAAACCCAATGTTATTTCTCTAGCCAAAGTGAATGAATTAACGGCACTTTCTGGTACGGTCGTCGGTGCCATGGTTCGCATCCATGATCTCGCCAATAGTGAGGATGCACATCCTTTGATTCGGGAAACTGCGGCGACGATTGCCAGTGTCATGATTCGGCGCTCTGCGACCGTGGGTGGCAACATTTGTCTCGACACGAGATGCTATTGGTTTAACCAGACCGAGGAATGGCGTAGAAGCATTGATTGGTGTCACAAATGTGATTGTGATACCGGAGCAGATTGCCGGGTGATCCCCAACCAAAATACACTCTGTGTGGCCACCTATCAAGCGGACTTGGCCGCCGCTTTCATTGCGCTCGATGCGACCATTCACCTCGCCAGTGGGGCGGGTGCACGCTCAATGCCATTTGCAGAATTCTTCCAGTTGGATGGCATGACTCGAAACGTGCTGAAAACCGGTGAGTTGGTGACCCACGTCACACTCCCTGAAGATGCCAAGAATTGGCAGGGTGCCTACCAGAAATTACGACTCCGTGAAACGTGGGATTTCCCCGAGGCTGGCGTGGCGGCCGCATGGAAACTCGAAGGTGGAAAAATCACTGGTTTGCGAGTGGCAACCACCGGGTGTGAGAGTATCCCTGGAGATCACTCGGAGATGGCAGCTTCGGCGATTGAAGAATGGTCTGGGAAGGATAGTATTCGCGAATTGTCTGAAGGAGTTCGTAAGGCTGTAAAACCGGTCAGTAACACGTATTTCCCACCCGCATATCGACGCAAAATGCTTCGTGTTCTGACACGGAGAGCCCTCGCTCCGCTTGAACACCTTTGAGCGAGGCATTCATGCTAGATGAGTGGTACGCGTTCATCATGGAACGTGCATGGATTGGGGTGATTCTGTGCACCATCGTCCTGTTCGGTTTGCCTCAAAGTTCGGTGACTGCACAAGATATCCCCACACCTATCGGTTGGGAGATGGGGCTTGTCTATTCGGATGATGCATCGGAAGATGACCCATTCCAATTGGAAGAAGATGGGGAAACTACCATTCGATTTTGGATTCGAAACGACAACTTGGTAGGTGACATCGATGTTTCTCTTTCTTACGAATGTGATGGGGGACAATTTACAGTGACTGGCGAAGAAAGTGTGACGGTCAGCGGTGGGAAAAATGATACCTTCAGCATGAAAATTGCGTATGATGGAGAATTATTGTATGGAATTGCCGCTGGCACCTTATTTGATTTTGAAATCAGTGGGGAATTGACATCGGTAGGACCAGCACCGTTTCCCGTCCCCGTATCCAGTCAAAACGTCGATGGAAAAGCCAACGTTCCCGAACTCTACCGATGGGAGGTTAACATCGTTGATATTGAGCATCCAATCAGTGCGGGTACAGAATTCACATTAGAGGTAGGAATGAAAAATCTAGGAAACACTGCTGACTCCTATACTAGCGCAACAATTGAAGATGATTGTCCAGTTTTGACAGTAGACGATGAACCCCTACAGGCATCAGTAGGTGAAATTGTTCAACCCTCGATGGAACAAGTAGTCGATCTGGTGTTTGATGCATCCTCAACACATCCCACTCGGCTTTGTGAAATCGAAATTACCGTGCGCTCGAGTGGAGTTGCCAGTGGTGGTTTGGGCGACTCATCAAACAAGGATGAATCCGTTGTAAATGTTGAAGCAAGACCAGTGGGGGCCCAGATAGACCAGGATGATGCCAATGTTGGAGACGACGATGGTCCGCAAAATCAAGAGCAAGTGACATCTGACAACTTCTTGATTTTCCCGAGTTTACTGACTCCACTTGCAATGGTCTCGGCTGCACTCGTCCATTCTCGCCGAAAATAAGCGGTTTTTGGCTATTTTCGCTATATCAGGACTTGCAGTTTTCCGAAATGATACGGAAAGGGTGAACTTGAAACTCCTCTAGAAACGGTATTCTAACCATAATCGGTGTGCAGCAACCTATATTTGCAGAATGAGATTGCCAAAGGCGTCGCTATGGTGTAGCCTAGGCTACACATGTGAATAAGGGGGAGGCGAATATGGAAGAAGAAGAAGTGGAGCGAAGCCGGTTTGGCTTGTACATCGCCTCATCTCTTGTCCTGATTTTGCTGATGACACTCGCTCTTCCAATGGCCTTTTCTGCCAACAAGGAAACCACCTACTCTGCATACGTTCTTGATGCTGATGACGAGGGTATGAGACTCGCACAACTCAATATGATGGCAGATTCTCTGGGAGAGAGTGGAGAGGATTACACAATTGCAAACACGATGTCAACACCGATGCTTGTCAATGATTGGCAAAACCCACATCGAACCATGTTGGCAATTGTCGCTCCAGAGAAGCCCATCGATGAAACCGAAGCCAACAAAATCTACGAATTTGTAACCGAGCGAGGTGGTAAAGTCATCATCGCAGCAGACAACACAAATGCAAATCGAGTTGCGGCCAAATTCGGAGTGACTTACTTCGATGACCCTCTGTATGATATTGATCACTACTGGGATGAGTTCGATGCTGAAGGAAATGCAAATCCACCTAACGCCAAGAACGTGTGGAGTCTAGCGGCGATTCAACAATCCCTCGCTGACCCTGATGGCGATGGTGCTGGAGTGATGTCAGATTCTGAACAACGCCAAGGTTGTGAACAATCGCAACTTACCCAGCACGAATACAATGGTTGCAGAATGCCTGTCATGTTCCGTGAGCCTACTGGAATTAAGGTTGAAGATAACTGCGAAAATATGGAACAGGAATGTGAAGTCAAGGTATTGGCTCAAGCAAGTGTCTCAGCCTTCATTGACGTAATTGGTGATGGAGATGCTGGCAACGAAGCCAACCCAGCTCCAGGTGACTTGGCGCTAATGGTTCGTATCGATTTCCCCGGCATTTCAGCCAAGGACTACAAGAAAGACAATCCAGGTTCCCTCTCAGATATCGACGTCACTGGCTCGATACTATTCGTAGCCGATGAAACTGCATTCAGCAACCGCCTTTGGAATTACGATGAGGCGGATGCGACTGGGATGCGGAACGAATGCGATGTAGGCGATTCATCCTGTTGGCAAGGTCGATTGACGGGTAACTCACTTTGGGCTGGTAATGAGAAATACTTCAAGGCAGTCATCTACTCGATGATGGAATTTGACAACCAAGAATTGTCAGGGACCGTGAAGTATTCTCACGAGAATTTCCACATTGTGTTTGATGAAAGCAGACACGTTACAGGAGTCATGAGTGCACCATTTACTGATGCCATGGCGACAATTGTATTGTTGACAAGTGATGCCTTCCTAAAGTGGCTTATCATCCTCAATATCCTACTCCTACTTCTCGTTGCGATTATGGTCGTACCCGAGAAGGCAAATTGGCGACATGTCTTCGATTTGACTAGATTCAGAGAGCGCCCAGATAAATTGGACCCTGGGACTTATCGCCAACGCGTCCGCGAATCCTTAATGGCAAAGGTGCGGATTTTCAATGATTTAACTCGAGACGAAATGGCCTTGAAGCCACCTGCTGAGGTTCAGACAATGATCGGTAACCCACGTCTTGTAGAATTGGCATATGCCCAAAATAGAACATATTCCCCCGAGGAGCTTCGAGAGTTGCTCCAGACAATCCGTCGATGGGGGAATGATGAGTGACGAAAGTCACTAAGAAAAAAGGAGAGTGAAAAGAAATGCAAGCACCACCGCCACCAGGCGGAGCACCCGCAGCCCCGGCCGCACCAGCGGCCCCTGCGCCGGCACCAGCCCCTGCACCAGCCCCTGCACCAGCAGCGCCAGCACCGGCGCCTGCTCCAGCGGCACCAGCACCGGCTCCTGCCGCCCCGCAGACCCCGAAACACCAGAGCACACCTGAAGTTCGCGAGAGACTCGCAGCCGTCGGTGCAATCGCCCAGGCGATTAGCGCTGAAGTGCAAAAAGTGATTATCGGTAAAAGCCACGTGATTGACAACGTTCTGGTCAACATCCTATCGAACGGCAACCTGCTGTTCGAGGATTACCCAGGACTGGCAAAGACGTTGATGACGAACACCTTCGCTGACGCACTAGGTTGCGACTTCAAGCGTGTTCAATTTACGCCTGACCTGCTACCTGCAGATATCACGGGAACAAACATCTATGATGCAAAGAAGGGTGAATTTACGTTCAAACCCGGACCAATCTTCTGCAATCTGCTGTTGTCCGACGAGATTAACCGTGCGCCACCAAAGACGCAGGCGGCTCTTCTAGAAGCAATGCAAGAGAAGCAAGTGACCATTGGTACCGTGACCCACAAACTACCGAGTCCTTTCCTGACCATGGCAACACAGAACCCTGTCGAACAGGAAGGTACCTACCCACTACCTGAAGCTCAATTGGACCGATTCATGTTCAAGATGAGCGTTGGTTATCCAGACCGAGCGGATGAAGATGAAATCTTGGCCCGACGTATCACTCGAAAGAAGGATGCTGTGGATGTCGATGTCATCACAGACCCTGCTCGTGTGGTTGCCATGCAGCAAGCCATTGAAGATGTGTACGTCGACCCGGCTGTACGCATGTACATGGTCGAAATCGTTGCGCGAACCCGCGAAGATCCTCGTGTTCTAGTCGGTTCATCACCTCGTGGTTCACAAGCACTGCTGAAGACCAGCCGTGCAGCGGCTGCAATGCGCGGTCGTGACTTCGTGACCCCTGATGACGTGAAGGCTGTGGCACCGCTCGCGGTCAGCCACCGTCTGATTCTCAAGCCTGAACACCAGATCAAGGGTCTGGAACAGCAAGAGGTCGTCGAGGCTATCCTACGTGAAGTACCAGTACCAACTGTCTGATTGTAGTGTGTAACAATACGCGTTGAATAGGAGGAGTTTACCATGGCATGGAGTCGTAAGTCAGCAATGTTCGCGAGTCTCGCGACAGCGTTGTACTTGCTTGGTCTTGTGTTGCGAAATTCGCAACTAGTGACCGTTGCGGTGGTATTCCTATCGTTCCTAACATGGGCAGCGCTCAGAGCTGCTCACGCAGATGTTGCCGCTAGCGGTCGAAGAATAGACGAAGAAGAGGATTCCGAAGAAGCACCTGCACTCGCATCGCTTTCTGCCATGCGAAAGGTCTCTGCTGCGCGGATTTTCGAGGACGGTGAAATACAAGTTACCCTTCGCTTACAGAATCATTCCCCACTCTCCAAGATTCTGGAAGTTAAGGACACCGTTCCGGAAGTTATGCGCATCAAGGAAGGTGCAAACTACATCCTCATGGAACTCGGTCCTCGCCGCGAGACACTGATTGAGTACACTGTTGAGTGTCCACTTCGGGGATTCTACACGCTTGGACCTGTCAGCATTCGTGTTCAGGACCCCTTCGGCTTGTTCCACAAGGAGAAGGAGATTCATCTGTACGATGATTTCCTAGTATTCCCGAAGACCGAGGATCTCAAGGACGCTTTCGTAAAGAGTCGGGTTCCAAAGATCTTCACCGGTGCTGTCAACATCCGACAACCTGGCGAGGGTTCGAATTTCTACAACCTACGTGAGTACATTCCTGGTGACCCGATGCGTAAGGTCAACTGGAAGGCTTACGCGCGCCAAGGCAAGATGATGGTGAACGAATTTGAGCGAGATGCGGTGAGTGACATCATCCTAATTGTAGACAGTCGATCCATCGCTGAGACTGGACCTGTCAGTCGGAATTCTTTGGTGTATAGCACCAGAGCAGCAGCCAGTTTGGCTCAGTATTTCCTAAGCCGTCGAGATTCAGTCGGTTTGGTAATCTATGGTAATGAAATCAATAGCGTCGACCGCGATACTGGAAAGAAGCAATTGTACGTCTTATTGACAAAACTGGCAGGTGCAACCGCTAAGGGTAACACTCCCCTACAGGTGGTAACCAACCGAATTATGCCACACATCAACAAGGGTAGTCCGATTATCATCCTCAGCCCATTGGAAGGGGACCCAACATTGGTTAACGCGGTTAGAGATTTCAGAGCACGTGAGTTCGATGTAACTGTACTCAGCCCTTCCAGTCTAGAATTTGAATTCGATGCAAAGCGATTGGACCGTACCGGTTACGAAGTGATGAAGACTGAGCGTGATATTCTCATGACTGAATTGCGAGGCTTGGGTGCATTCGTCATGGATTGGGAACCAGACATGTTGTTGTCAACTGCCCTCGCGGGCGCAAGAGGATTCTGAGGTGAGATAGATGGTTGCTGGAAAATCTGGAGATACCGCTCACCTATACGAGGGTAAAACCGTGCGAAGCGGTGCACCTTCGCGCAAAAAATTGGCTGGAAAAATGTCCGCTGGAGGAAGTGAACTTCCAAAGGATGCAATTCCAGAAGTTCACATTCCAACATTTGTTGAGAGTCTCTTTGGTGGACCCTTGGTTCCAAAAATGAAATTCTTGCCAGCCGACAGAATGGTGCAAACATTGCAATTGGTCGGAGGGGGCTTGATGATGCTCCTTGCAGTCCTCACCTATTTGGTGACACCAGCAGATGGTACATTCTGGAACGGGTTCGCCCTTTGGATTGGATTTGATGCACTGGGACAGATTTTCCACCTGTTGATTGTCATTGCCGCACTGGGCGCTGGATTCTATGGAATCTTCCGAAGAGATGCAAGGGGATTGATGGCATCTTACGTTCTATTCATTTTGATTTCTTTGCGCTTTGCCGCTTCCAAGGACACCTTTGACACCGGAGCATTGTCTGAAATCGGTGAGTTTTGGACCAAGCAACTGATTGTTCTATACGCGGTATCACTTGTGATGTACATGGAAGTCACCAACGGAATCATCCGATTCTCGATGCTCGACACGAGCATTCGAACCGGCGAAGTCTACGTGATGAATGTGAAGAAGGTATTGAGTCGATATCACATCAGTTTGGTTGTGACTCCTATCATTGCGGCGATTGTGGCCTCAGCCACACTGCTGATCAACGTCATCATCCCTTGGTTTTTCCAATTCTTTGACCAAGAGACTTCGCTCCGCCTTGAGCAATCGGTCGAATTGACCAGTGTATACGGAGTTGCATTGGGCACCATGTTTGTGTTTATTCTTGTAGCAGGGGTTTTCGCAGCAAATATCCCACTTAGGATTCAACAATGGCGTGAATCCGCAGATGATTGATTTTACTGGGATAGTAAATCCAGTGCAGTACAAAGTGTACGTAGGGCTTCTTCTGTCTGTTTCGCCGGCACTGTGGCATGTATGGCATGGTCTCGTTCTTCTTGATCGCTATATTGCAAATCAATACCGGACAACTTTGCATGGCTTTCGATTTTTTCTTGAATGGCTGAATCGCTGCCGATTCCCTCTCCAACAAAGCACAAGATGGAGACTGGAGCGCCCATTTCAGGTGTAGGTAAACTCGGTTTTCCTGAAAGAATTCTTCGAGCTCTGGCAGCCATCCGACTGGAAATCAAGAGGCGAACACGCCCGGGATGGGCTCGAATACTAGAAACTCGAATCCTTGCTCTTCCTAGAGCCGACATCGCATCAGTAACACATTCTGTTAGCGAAATCGCGCTGGACAATGACCATGAAAATGGCACTTGTCTTGGAATACACCCCACCGCTCGAACCGTTGGGGATTCAAGGCGAATTGAAGGCCCAATAATCGTACCGTGATCATCTGGATTGTGCAACGGTCTGAGATTCAGAGGAATTCCTGGTTCACGAAGAGGTTCAACTGCGGATGGATGAAGCATTGGTTGACTGAACAAAGCAAGTTCAGAAGCTTCGGTATAGGATAGGTTGGATAGGTTCCGTGCCGGCAAGGTCCATTGTGGTGAAAGCGCCAGTACTCCTTCGACATCCCTCCAGATGGTGACACTAGATGCGTCTACTGCGGCAGCAACGGCAGCGGCGGTCAAATCTGAACCCCCACGACCAAGCAATGCATATCCGCTATTCGTTGCCCCATACCAACCGGTAATGACCGGAACTGAGCCTGCTGGAAGTTGAAGTGATTGTTTGGTGAGGTTGGCATTGATTCTCGCATCCTCACCTCGACCGATGAGTCGGATACCGATATCTTCCGACCATGCGGGGATTGCAGGGATTCCACGGGCATCAAGTGCAGCAGCAATGGCCAAACTCGAAAGGCGCTCGCCACAAGCTAGCGCATCGGCCCGGACATCAATATCAGGCAGTTCTTGGTGTGAATCTAAACAATTAGACAGGTGATGAAGTGTATCTGCAAAACGGATGCACCAAGGAGACGTTGCAATTTCAGGAATGCGCTCTATATGCTCCAATTCAATCGATGCTGTGAAAGCCGTATTCGAAGTTGGTGACTCATAGTCAATTTGCTCAAGGAGGCGGTCTGTAATTCCACGGAACGCTGAAACGACTACGATGGCCTGCCCATCGGATTCTCGAACCCGTTCAACAATCGCATCGATATCTTCGACTGCGGATAAACAAGAACCACCGAATTTGTGAACATGGATATTCATTCCAATTCCTCCCGCATCTGCAATAAATCTGCAATGACCAAACGGCAGACAGCCTCTACAACCGGGGCCGCTCTTGGAGCCAAAACCGGGTCATGGCGCCCTCCAATTTGCAATTCTCGCATTTCTCCAGAAGGAAGATGCAGAGTCAATTGAGGAATCGCAATGGAACTCGGGGGTTTGAAGTGGACACGAATACGTAGTGGGGCTCCGGTTGACATTCCCCCTAGGGCACCATCCGCATCCGCTCCCAAGGGTGTCTGATCAGGACCCCAGGCATCATTATGCTCAGAACCTTGCATGGTTACGGCATCCCGGCCCCGTCCAAATTCAACACCACGGGCTCCCGGTATGGCCATCAGACCCCGTGCAAGTGCAGGTTCCAATCCTTCAAACCAAGGCTCGCCAATACCAAGGGGCAAATTGAAAATTCTAGACTCTACAGTTGAGCCTATGCTATCACCGGCTTTTCTCAAAGATTTCACCAAATCTAGCATCTTTTCTGCGGCAACGGGATCATTGCAATTGAGTACGGTACAAGCCTCTCCCTCCGACTCGGACTCAAATTCAGCCGATATCGAGCCGATTTGGCTACAATGAGCAAACACACGGACATCTCCGAGCGCATCTCTAGTGATGGAACCGGCAGCCACCAATCCCAATGTCAAACGACCCGAATTTGCCCCTCCTCCTCGCAAATCTGCTGCCCCTCCTGTTCGAGTCGCCTCGGGTAAATCTGCATGTCCAGGGCGAGGTTGGTTGGGAAGAAAACCGTAATCTCGTGATTTGGCATCTTGATTTCGAACCAAAAGAAGAATCGGATACCCTGTGGTTTTCCCTTCGTAGACTCCGGATAGGATTTCGCAATCATCGGGTTCCGTTCTAGCAGAAAGCAACCGACGACCGGGGCGACGACGTTGTAAATCTTCGATTAGGGAATCTAAATCAACCAATATCCCCGGTGGAATGCCCTCCAAAAGGGCGCCAACTGCTGCTCCATGGCTTTCACCGAACAGTGTGACACGAACGGAATCACCCAGACTCATACCCATCGCTGCACCCTCTGGGTGCAGCGCGAGGCAGACATCACCCTTATGTCTCACTCGCACGGAAACTGGTTTCGATAAGTTGCCAGTTCCGTGGTTCAATGGTTTGTTTGACTCTGCGAACCGAGGCTTCTTGGCTCGAAGGAAGAATCAGACAGATAGCGGGCCCTGAACCAGATATGGTAGAAACACGGCAACCTAGAATGCTCATGTCATTGCAGGTTTTCCGACCTTCAGAATCTCCGAGTGCGGAAGCAACTGCGCGGCCATTGTGGATCATGGCGTTGAAAATTTGCTCCTGTTCGACTGCTGAAATCGCCTGCTGAAATTGTCCGGCAGCGAATTGGAATCGTTCGGGGTCTGGCTGAATTTCTCGGGAGCCTCGATCCAAGATGAGAACTGTCCAATCTTCGGTATTTTGGATTTGACCTTGCATCAATACACCATCGATGGCAGGAACGGAAGGGTCCACAACTTTCCACCCGGGTTCAACCGCAGACCAAGAGTCGTCTACGGAACCTGTCATTGAGCAACCACAAGCCAGTTGTGCTGCGGTTGAGATGTCGACCATTTGATGATGTTCTAACGCAATTTCGGTTGCCTCGCAAAGAGCTCGGATACAAGCGATTGCCAAAGCCGCACTCGACTTCAGCCCTCGACCCATTGGAATATCAGAACGAATCGCCCAATGCAACTCTTCGGCCTCGGGCAACGGATGACCTGCAGCAGACCACGCATCGACAACGGCGGGTAGCAAGCCGTGAGGGTCTTCAGGTTCCTTTTTTACAGGTGTATCTCGCAATTGAACTCTCGTTGAAATTTCGAGGCTCAGAGCGGCGCCATATCCCGCTCCCAAGGCGTGTAGGATGCTAGTCCCCCCGTGACCTTCGCCGCGTCCAAGTACTGCCATGATTGCCCCTCCTTAGCGCTCCTCGACCCCTGAGAGCACGTCCTGACCGATATGTCTAGCGCTTGAATAGACTTGCGCAAGAATGGAATCCCCAACCTCAATTGATGTAACTGATGGCATTTCTCCGTTCGGAGATATTAGTCTCACGGTTTCTGCTTGTTGGACAAATGTTTGTCCTTCAACCTCACTTTCTTTGTGCCTGAACCGGATAATCAGGAATGGACGAGATTCAATTTTCACACGACCTACTGTGGCATCACCCACGATACCTTTTGTATCACAAATAGCCACCAAATCCCCTGCTACCAGTTCACTCAGATACTTGGTTGAACCATCTGCCATCAACACGTAGGCATGTACTGCCCCTGCATTGACTCTGAATGGGCGTGGGGGGACGAACTCGCTTTCCAGTGTCTCTCCATGAATGAGAGCCAATGCGCTTGCAGATGACCCGATTAGAAGTCCCTGACCAACATCTAGAATCGAAGTTAAATCAATACAAGCACGATCTCCAAACCCTCCATCTTCAATGGCGAAAACCTCCACTTCTACCATACCCGGACTCTCTTCAGAAATTTCTTCCCCTTCTGAGCGGGATGCCAAGCGTTCGGCTGCAATAATCTGTGCATCTGCCCATATTTCTGCATCATTGGCTGGTAGCAATAGTCCATCAACACCGGTTTCAAGAGCGAATGCCGCTCCTCGAATGGCTTGTTTCGAATCAATTCTAGCCACCAATTTGGTCCCGGTTCCCTGTGATGCTGCAACGATATTCTCCAAAGGAATCATTTGCCAGTCACCTGTTGTCAAAACTACCCATGAAACCATGCCGACCATGGATTTTGCAGCATCTTGTCCTTCCACATCATCAATGTTCACATGTACGCCAATCGGTGTGGTTGCTGAATCGAGGATTCTTCCATCTTCACAAGCAAACAAAGGTGAATCTACCCAATCTGGAATGGTATCTCCAACCGCAAGCAAAACACGGTCAGCAGGATGGGAATCCAATGGGCCTTCACGAACGCTTGCAGCATCCAACCACAATTCCATATTGTCACCTCATGCACCATGGATGATTTCCCGCAGTTGGCGGATGCAGGCAGCAGGATCTCGAGAACCAAACACCTGACGACCCATACAAACACCGGAACCTCCAGCTGCCATGGCATATCGAACGATTTCCAGTATTTCAGAGAAATCGACCCCTTTGGGGCCACCTGAAATCAAGACGGGGATGGGGACTGCTTCGCAGACCTTACGGAAACTTTCAGCGTTACCAGTCCAAGGTACCTTCACGGCATGACAACCCAGTTCGTAGGCTACTCTAGCGGCATGTGCAACGCCTCCGGTAATATCGTTGGGAAGGACTACCAAGTTAGGGCCACGAGGATAGACCATGCCGAGAACGGGCATTGCTTCTTCATGCGCTTCAGCAGTCAATGCCCCCATGTCAATCAGCATTTGTGGTTCATTCTCATCTCCAAGGTTGATTTGTCCAGAGACTCCTGTAGCCCCTCTCGTGCGTGCCTCGGAAGCGCTGGCAACTTTCACTTTGGATTGAGATTGATTACCCCCGTGGGCAGTCGATGCTGATACGTGACAGACAAATCCATCCCACCCAGTTCGACTTGATTGATGAGATAAAACACCCTTCTGGCAAACGATTGCGTCAGCCCCCCCGGCGATGATGGAGTCAACGACTGAATCCATCCGGTCAAGACCATCTTCTGGATATCCAGAAAGTCCGTGGTCCATCGGAATCCAAACACCACGACCATTGGGTAACAAGCGTTCGAGGCGAGAGGAGAGGTCTCCGCTCATGAATTGGCCCACTACTTCTTGCATTTGAGCGTTTGTCGACCCGTAGGGTCGACTAAATATCCAAATCGACAATCACAGGAGCGTGGTCGCTGACAACCAATCCACCTTCTCTCATCACAGAAGCGCGCTTCAGCAAGGGTGCAGCCGCGGCATTGGCCAATACGTAATCAATGCGCCAACCTCGATCTTTTTCTCGTGCTTGGCCTCGGTTTGACCACCAAGAGTACGGCCCCTTGCCGGGTCCAACGCTAATTCGCAACAAATCACTCCAACCTGAGGTCAATAATCGATCGAACCATTCTCGTTCATGGGGTAGGAATCCACTCATGTTTTTGTTTCCAACCGGATTCCAGATGTCGTCCTCTGTATGGGCGATATTGAGGTCTCCACACAGGAATACGGGTTCATCCAATTTCGTGAAAGGGCGCGCCCATTCAAGCAAATCTTCCATCCACTGCTCTTTCCATATTTGGCGTTCGATTTTGTTGGAGCCACTTGGCAAATAGCAATTCAAACAATGTACGCCATTGTGAAAGGTGTGCAACATCCGGCCTTCCAAATCATCTGGGTCGAGATTGGTACCAATTCCTCGCCCCATTTCGGTGAAGGGTTCTTTCGACCATGTCGCGACCCCCGAGTACCCTTTTTTCTCGGCAGGATGAAGCAATGTATGGGTCATTGGTGTATCCCAACCCTTGGGCAATTGCTCTGGTAATGCCCGCGTTTCTTGTAGCAACAAAATATCCGGATTGATACGTTCAACAAATTCATCCAAACCTTTGCGAATGGCGGCGCGAATACCATTCAGATTCCAAGTAACCAAACGCATAGAACCGCCTCACTGCGAAAGATCTTTCACCTTCTCAACAAGGTCCATTCGCTT
>DAVT01000027.1:18209-21058 GCA_002505685.1 Euryarchaeota archaeon UBA501
CTTCTCAACAAGGTCCATTCGCTTAATTCTCCACATCCCAAAGGGTGTCAAGGAGATGGAAATCAATACGACGATTCCAATCAGCATAAAGATTGAATCATTGGAGGGGGCGACGGTGAAATAAAACGACCAATTCACGAATGAAGACATCATGAACTGGGTGCCTAAGACCGAAAAGATACATCCCAATACTCCACCAATGAACCCGATACCAAGGTGCTCGCCAAACAGCATCACACCTAAGCGGTTGTTCGACGCTCCAAGGACCCGAAGTGTGGCCAATTCTCGATCACGTTCTGCTAAATTCATGACCAATGTGTTGAACAATACTGCAATCGCGATGAGTATACCTAGGCCCTGAATAGCGTAGAAAAAGCCCTGCTGCTGTTCCATGATTTTTTCAAAGGATTCGAGTGTATCTTCACGCATGTTGATGCCCAAAGCGCTCGCAGCAAGATCGTCATCAGTTTCGACTCCATCGGGCAATTGAAGCATGACAACAGTCGCTTCTAAATCCAAAATTTCTGCCAAATCCGCTCGATGGAAATACACTGTACGAGAGATTTCACCACGCGTAAATCCGGTGATTTTTACTTCTACTGATTTGGTACCAAATACAATCGTTTGAGTCTCACCAATGTCCCAATCCAAGAACTGATTCAGTCCTTCATCAATCAGAACCTCGGGCGTGGATTGATTCGCATTCGGCAATTCGCCTTTGTTCAAAGCAATCAGATACATCGATTCTCCTTCAGTATCTGAAACCTTTTCCAAGCCGAAAGCGGTCAATTGGCGTGTGTCATTTTCCGGAGAACCAGGGAAAATCAACATCAATTCATGCTCCGCATCATGCTCTTCCGCCCATTCGACTATATCTTGCTCATTCCCCATGGTAAATGCCTGGGCATCCCAGCTTTGCCGTTCTTCCAAACCACCCATGAAAATTTCACTAAAGGAATCCATCATAATCAGCATCGAACCAAATAGCAACATTGACAGTCCAACTGCAAAGAAAGTGATGCCCAAACGAATCGGCTTTCGAACACTGGAACGAATGGTTAAACCAATGGTAGCGGGCAATTTAGCGGTCAGCTTCTGCAAGCCTCTTGAAGAGACACGAACCTCGTGTTGACCGCGCAGGACCTCAAGAGGTTGCAAACGAGAAGCCTGAATAGCCGGCCATATACCAGACAAGAACACAATCACCATTGCAAGGATGGAGATATCAGTCGCTAGGGAAGTCGGCGTATCTGGATTGATTACAGGTATCCCGATGATACCTTCGTACATTGAAACCATGGCAGGTGCCCCAAATAACAAACCGGATATGGCACCCAATATGCAACCGGACGCCCCAATGAAAAGAGGCGCAATGATATACCCCGGCATGATGGATTTCCGCTTCACTCCAAGTGTACGAAGAACTGCGATTTCCTTGGCCTGGGATTGAATCAAACGTTGAAGTGAGAGGAAGATGGTGATGCCGGCAACCACGGCAAGCATGCCGGTGACGACGGGATAGGTCTTCTGGGCACCTTCTGCATCGGCTCTCAGGATTTCGACTGAATACATTCCCGTCCGATCAAACACACTCATCGCTGAGTCATCTGTCTCACTCACGATGGTTGAAATACTCGACTTCAATTCATTCAATCCACTCTCTTCAGGAGACTGAGAATCTGGAGTCCCTACGACGTCAATCAGCAATAAATTGGATTCTCCCGAACTGAAGTTGCCAAGATTCTCAAGACCTTCTGCGGTCATATATCCAGTCACGAAAGTTCCGGGTTGAGCCGGTACAATATCATCTCCAATGGTAAAGAAGAGATGATTAGAATGGAAGCCGATACCGACAATCGTGTAGTTCAACGCAAAACCAGCACCTGCGCTAATGCGTATTGTATCTCCAATATTGAGTTCCAATGCCTCGACAGCATGTTGGTCAATGACGATTTCATCAGCTGCTGCCGCTATACGTCCACTACAGCAATCGTGATCGGGAATCCAAACCTTGTCAACTTCCCCTTCATCTATGCCATGCCACACCGCGGGAATCATGCCGATATCCGCATCGGTACTGAAGAATTGGCCATTCGAACGGAGGCGTGGTTCACAACGATCTAACTCAAGCGTAGAACTGGGCCACTGATTTTTAATTTCTTCACATAGATTCTCAGAGGTAGTGACGTTCCAATTACCGGCATTGTTCTCGACCCAAACATCGGGTAGATTGACACCCTGGTCATTGTCTTTGTAGATGTCATCATACAACGTGGTCGTTGTAATAGCATAGGCACCGAATGAAATCCCTGCGAAGACACCGATGGCGACCATCAACACAACTGCTGACAAACGCAATTTCGTGCGCCAAAGGCTTCTAGCGAGCCTCTTTGTCAACAACATAGACATTGAATCACCTCAGTTGGATACCGCTTCATCAGAGATTATTTTCCCACTATCCAAACGAACGACTCTGGTTGCATACTTGGTCAGAGATTCGTCGTGAGTAACCATCACCGTCGTGATACCTTCTGCTTCGCAAGCGCTGACCAACACTTCCATGACTTTGTCAGAAGTCGCTGAATCCAAATTACCTGTCAACTCGTCTCCAAGCAACAGGTTAGGTCGCTTGGCCAGACTTCGGGCGATTGCAACACGTTGTTGCTGCCCCCCACTGATTTCAGCAGGGAATCGAGCCATCTCCGCCTCTAGTCCGACCAAGGCGAGCAACTCCTTCGCTCTAGCCTCATCACGACCATCTGAGAGTTCCTGAATCAACAGGATGTTTTCCAGCACGGTCAAATCCTGAAGGAGGTTGAAAAATTGGAACACATATCCAATGTTCTCTC
>DAVT01000065.1 GCA_002505685.1 Euryarchaeota archaeon UBA501
ATGGCATCTTGGCTGCGCTGGGGCATGGATAATATCGGAAATACATCTCTGCCATCCGACCACTTGTTCAAGCAGGTTCAGGGTTCAGTTGCGCAAGACCTTCGCCAAAACGGAAAGGTTGACCAAGCCGAAAAAGATGCATTGCGTGGTCATATCGATAGCAGTACCCGAAATCTAGAATTCTTCCTCGGAAATGCTGGCTTAGCTCTCAACCCAGATGGATTGTTTGAAGGTGATTTGTTCGACATGAACCCCGAGGTCGAAATTGACCTCATGGATGTCGTGGGAATTGATGATGCACCCATTCTAATTCGAATCGACGTAGAACTCAAATTGTCCGGAGAAGAAAGATTGCTGCTTATCTCTGATTTTATTCGACCTCAATTGGGCAATGGAATCTGGATGATGAATGGTGAGCCAGCAGTCAGTTTAGACATCACAATGACGACGGGTGTATTTTCTGGAATTTATTCAGTCAACAAGGATGAACTACCTGATGAGATGACTTTGACACATTATCGAGCAGGAATTTTTGAGATGGTCAACATTGAGGCTGAGGGTTTGTCGGATGAACAAAAGTTTGAGGTCGAATACGTCGTTGCTCCAAACGCACTGTTCTCTCCATTGATCACTCTGATCGCTACAGTATTGCTCTTGTTTGTCGCCGTTGTATTCGGATTGCGGATGACAAAAATGCGCTCTCGCTCAATCGTTGTCCCTGCATCCATTCTGTTCATGGGAATGATGACCTACGTCTACGTATTCTCTTCTCTACCGCCCACATTCGTGATGGGAATCGCGGCCGCCACTACCGTGTTGATGATGCCATTGGCACTAATCTCGCCTCGTCGTGTTGATTGGACGATGGATGAACAATCTCTATCTGATGATTACGAAGAGGCTCTAAAGAGAAAAATCCCTACAGTGGATTGCCCTGCTTGTGGTACATCCAATCCAGTTGAGACCACAGAAAGACCCGTGCGAATTCCTTGTGGAGGATGTGGCCGCAATCTGCGAATTGAGGCCTAGGGAAGTTGACCTGTTTTCAGTAGGTTATCGATAGCATCACTGGCTTGAATTCGACGCCCCTCTGGATTTGCCCGCCATGTTTGACAAAACGACGTCAATTGGCTGGCCAAATCACGCTCCCAACCCACAGAAAGAACGCGATGCCAGCCCAACTCCTCAAATCGTGCCGTAGATGGGGTTTCAGAATCCAATAATGGCTTTAGGAGATGCGAGAGTGCTTGGGCTCTGCCTTCCAAATCAAGCTGACCCCAGCGATTGCGAATCGCACCAAGAGCCACCGTTTCAACTCCGGGCATACTATCTGGATTGACTTCGGGTACTTCGGGCATCGGCACCACGCGGATGATACCTTCACTCGACAAATAATCGCGAAGAACTGTGTATACAGGATCATAGGTGTGCTCCATACCTTCTGAAAGCCAATTTCCCGCCAATGCCCAGGGCAACAACATACGTGTCATTGAACCTCCTGCAGATATCGAAAAACTCAACGCTGCACAAAGCGCAACAGTAGACATCACTCCACTACGAGCCTCTCCACTGCTGCTCATGAGAGCGTCTACTTCAACAGGAGCAAGGTGGATACATAGGGGGTCTGATGAAATCGCTGGCAATTGTGAAACCGTGTCGAGTCCGATGACGATACTGGGTCCCTTTGCGGCCTGTGGAGAATCTCTTAGTCTACGCTGATAGGGTATGCCTGCATCCAATAGTGCTGCCTCTAGTAGTGCAGATGCAAAAACGCCCTCTTCATTGAGCGGCGCTGCGATTGTAATTGCTGATTCAGAGGTTCGCAACTTTAGAGCCGCTTCACGGAGTGGCTTTGCGACGCTTTCAAAGGCCGCTAAATCGAGCAATGACATGGTGAGCGAATTGTGGTTGAAGCCACGGTTCAAAGACCTGACCACGGCTCAAGCAGGATTACTCGACCATCAATCGGAGTTGGTCTCGCTTGTATGCCCACTCTGAATCGAGTTGGCCCTCGCTTTGGTAATATCTTGCCAAACGACGAATTTTACTCTCTGTCAACTCGAGTTGGCGTGAATTGTGTCGATCCTTGCGATTCGATTCAAGATGGTCAATCAGTCGAAGTGCACGACGCATTAGACTCATCATGTCTTCTGGATATTTTGAGGTGACCTCATTTTCAGAAAGAACTTGGCCGATGCGCTTGCCAAGAACAAGTCGAACATCTGGGACTGCGTGCTGGTCACGAAGAATGGTGCCAATCGCCGCAGTGCTATGGCCTTCAGCAGCCAAAGACAAAATCAACTCTGTGACTTCTTTTTCATCCGTGTTTGACCACTCGGGAGCGGCATCCACCATGGGCTTGGTCGAACCACTCTTCCCACGTCCTGGACTATGCATACGTGCCATGTTTAGCTCACCTCAAGCGTCCCGCCGACCTGCTTCCCCTTCATAACCGCTCCGCTATCCGAAAATCATCGATTCCTCCCTACGGGAGGATTATGCTGGGAAATTCAGTAGACTATGAACCTCAATTGGGGATATGTATTCTCTTGCATTCAATCCAATCAGTTCAATCACGAATAATGCGCCAATAACATTGGCACCCATCGATTGACACAGTTCTGCACAGGCCCCAATCGTACCACCGGTGGCTAACAAATCATCGATGATTACGACGTTTTGTCCGGACTGTAAAGCATCCTTATGCATTTCAAGGGTATTGGAACCATATTCGAGCGTGTATTCAACTTGGATCACTTCTGATGGCAGTTTACCGGGTTTACGAACGGGAACGAATCCGATGCCCAAGCGAGCGGCGAGCAATGGTCCAAAGATGAATCCCCTCGCCTCGGGGCCAATGATTACATCTGGACTCCAACCCTTTTCTTGCAAATCATTTGCGAAACGTTCAGTGATTTCATCTAACATCCCAGGCTTAGAAAGAACGGGCGAAATGTCTCGAAACATGATTCCCTCAATGGGAAAATCAGGTATGGTTCGTATCGTCTCTTCTAGGCGCTCAATGAACGCATCTGTCATTCAAAGACCTCAATTCTGGAAGTACTGGCTCGCGTATGCTCGGGCTTGCTCGGCAGTGTAACCCATGCCCACCAATTGTTGCTCGTAGGCCTGTTGTTCAGGACTGATGGCAGTCGCCCAAGCTTGTTCTGAAGGGTCGGAATCTCCGCCTGAACGCAGCATCACTGTGGCACCCAAAATGACTACGAGTAGTAGTACGGATGCAGCCGCGATAATGATGTAGAGCAATGTGCTTGAATCATCATTGTCGGTTGTCCCTTCAGCCTCACTGGAATCACCGGATTCATCATCACTAGAGTCTACAACTGCACAACCGGTTGCGTTGACTTGCGTGTTTGGAGGTGTGTCGGGACAGGTGTCTGTGGGTTGGTAAACGCCATCCCCGTCAAGATCAGGGCAGCCCACCATATCAATTACAGAACCCATTGGTGTATCTTGACAAAAGTCGGAAGAATCTGGGACTCCATCTCCGTCTGAATCTGGACTCCAAATTGGACAACCTGTACCATTGGTTCCTGTGGCTACACCCGCCTCATTTGGACAATCATCTCCTCTGTAATCATCGGGTCCGTTATTGTCACCGAAGGTGTCTCCATCAGTGTCGTTCCATTGGGTCGGTTCGTCATAGAACGCATCATTACCGTTGGAGTATCCATCCCCATCATTGTCTTGACAACCGAGACGGTCGATGGTTGAATTTCCAGGTGTATTGGGGCAAGCATCGACCTCATTTAGAACCCCATCTTTATCCTCATCATCAGCCCATAGTTCATCCTCATTGATGATTTCAAATGGTTGTGAAATCCATTCATTGTTGCTTTCATCCGATTCCTCGATGTTATCCACGCCATCAACCGTGAGAACGCATGTATACATTCCAGATGAGATGTCATGACCCAACGTGATGAGTTGGCCCACACGAGATACATCATCAAAGGCCGCCAACGAATGATCTACAAAATCTCCGTCGAGAAGTGTCATGATTGTCGTCCCATCCTCATGAACCAGATTCATCTCCCAAGAGAAGGTTGCACCCATCATTGGCCCGCCAATGTTGGTAATGTTCGCTCTAAACATCGCCTTCAGTCCGGTCATTTGGGGGTCTGTTGGTTCATCGAGATTATCGGTAAAAGCGCACATCATCGAATCGACGGTCAAATCAGGAAGAGGTGCTGCAATAGGTGTGAATGAAAGGTTGTACCATCCTGACTCCCACTGCTCACCGGTTTCATTGGCATTGATGACGATGAAATAATCTCCATCTAAGTCCACTAAATCAATACTTGTTGTATCCATTGTTACGACACCATTGGTCATGTGTGCATCCGCAATAAATTCGTCAATTCCATTATTCGTTTCGAATAATTCAATGTACATATTTGTGGCATTGTCAGATTCAAGATTTATTGTGGTTCCTTGCATTCCTGAAAGTGAGAACTTGTAGGCATCTTTCGTATCAGCAGGATCCATGCAACCCCGACCCGCTGCCATGGGGTTGTATCCCAAGTCATGCGCATCACTTCCATCGGGACCTGCGTCGTTACCTGATTGGCCCCAATCAGATGCAACTCCACAATCATAGGCGGGAATAAAGATGGTTCCATTGGTCCAAATTTGCAGTGTATAATTGGCCAATCCCGAATAATGTGAGACGTTGATGTAGTACGTATCTGCGGCCCCATCCGCATTTGTTCCTGCAGTCGATACTGATTCATTGCTGTCAAAACCAGCACTGTTGTCAATCGCTGTTGTTGCAGTGGTTCCTGAGGTCGTATTCCAGATTCGCAAATCCAAATCTGCATCCCAATTATCAGCGGTCAAAACAGCTGTGATGTTCTGGCCCCGACCCATTGACAACATGTACATGTCCGCTTTGTCCCCGCTAGCAACACATCCAGTAACCACGCCGGTGAAACCTGCACCCAAATCGTAGGCTTCAGCCTCAACGCCACCGACATCAGTACCGGTGGAGGCGTCGTCGATATTGGGACAAGGCATGCCTGCAATCGTGGTCACTCCTGCGCTGGCATTGTTGTTGTTAGTGTCGTCTGCTTCGGTTACGTTGCCCCAACCATCTACCCATACAATCCAATGATAGTCATCACTATCGATATCGTTTGGAATGGTCACTTGACTTGTTTCTGTGGAATTGCTTCCCGCTGTTAGGTAAGGTCCTGCGATTTGACTTTCCACGATTGTGTCACTCCAATCGTAAGTATCGTCAGTGGATAGGATAAACACGACATCATAGGGGTTGGTTGAATTCGTATCACCTGGACCATAATTCTCCACAGTATAGGTTACATCCACAATGTCTCCAGCCGTTGCATTCACTGGGCCGCTAATCGAATTCACAGCGAGATCAGGTTTCGGGACGGAGTTGTTTGTCCATGAGTTCATGATGTAGTTGCCATCGCCAGAGTAGGCTTGAATGTAAACAAAATATGTTCCAGCGCTGCTTGAATTTGTCGTGTACTCGACCCGCTCAAGTGGGTCACTGTAAAACGAATAATCAAGAGCAGAAGTGCCCGTCTGATCTACGAGATACAAGTCGAAATCAGCACCGGCAGGAACTGTGAGTTCGAAAACAAAATCCTTGTTGGCCGACAACGTTACACTGTACCAATCATCAGCATCGTTGGCATCTACACATCCATTCTGATTTGAAACACTTGGGTCGGAGCCAAGCGCCTTTGCTGTTGAGGAATTGTCACCCGCATCACCTGGCGTACCTCCATCCGTTTGGACATTCGGACAAGGTGCCCGCCCTCCCGTTTCCATCGGGTGGGAATCATCTCGCAACCAATTTGGCTGGTTGTCCATTGTGGAATTCACAGAAGAATCGATCTGTGTCATCATCATCGGAGTTAGTGCCGAGAGAATCATCAGCAACACGAGCGCGGTGCTCAAGCGGTTCGTTCGGTTTACAGTGGCCATACTAACTACCGCCCTCTGGGCGGTATTTAACACCCCCCAAGTTTGCATCGTCTGAACTAAAGCCGATGTTGGGATTTTGCCAAGCGTCCGAGTCCACCCTTCCATTCCCAACCCGCAGCCTTGCAGCGTGCTGAACCGAGCAGTTCTCCGTCGCGAATAATCAGTATTTCTTCACCGATTTTTAGGTCATCAGGGGCTGAAATCACCATCGCCGGGAAAATATCGCCTTTCCACGGCGCATCTCCGCCGATTTCTACCTCGCGGAGGGTCTCGGTTTCCCGAAGAACGGGGAGGATTGACTTGGTAAAAGAAAAACGTCCCGAATCAGGGTGCCATTGAGCCATCTGTTGTTTGTCCTTCATCAGCATCCATCGGGGAGGTTTTCCTCCAACGCGCAACCCTTCCAACCATGCATCTGTCCCAAATTGCCATCGACTTAGTGAAGCGAATGCATGGCGCAGGTATTTTTTCTCCGAAATTGAGTTGCTAGAGACCGATTCGACAGCAGAACGCAGAACGTCACATGCAGCCTTAGAAGATGCACCTACACCGTCCGGCCGGGTGTCAATTGTTTCTATCTCAAAATCAATTCCAGAGTGATTGATTACGGTTGTATAACCCACTCGTTCGACCAAACCCTCGACCATGCGACGGATGGTTGCCAATTCATCATCGTCCCAATCCCCGGTCACCGGAACATCGTAGTGGGCTGCTGGCCACTGCTCCTCGAGTTCACGAGGCACCAATCCCAATGGGCTTGTGACCATGACTTGATGTACGGTTCGATCGCGAATCGCTGAGCGGAAGAAACGGTGACTCTGACTTGAAGAGTATGGCTTGCGTGCAGAACACGGCAAAAGAACCAGAGTTTTTCGGTGAATCTCATCCGGCATGTATTCGTTTTCCATCCGATAAATCCAATCCTGAACGATAGGATCCTCACGACTCACGGGGCTATGGCAACGGAACCGTTGTGATTTTTCCACATGCATCGACAAAGGAGCTGACTGAGTAATCAATGCATCGTGCCTTCGTAGATGCTCGACCAAGCGTGGGCTGTTCAGGGACTGCTTCTCTACCAATTCACGTAAAGTGCCACTACGTATGGCCGATCTGGTTGCTGATAATGCGGCCCGCCATTCCTCCATCTGAGAATCCATATCTGCCGATTCATTGCATGTTTCATCGACAAGGCGTGGCCCATCTCTTGATAACAGAACTCCTTGTGATGCGGCTTGCTGTGAACGTCGGAGGTCAAACAAATCAAGTCCGAACCAAGAAAGTACCGCGCAATTGTCTGGCCCCCCAATCCCCGGTGCCCAGAGTAAAGCTGCTGGGAAGCGCTCCCGAATGAGATGAATGGTTTGGACCAAACGACCTGCATGACCTGCCAATTGGATTGCATCTTGGATAACGACGATTTCCGGAGATAATTCGGCATTTAGCAGAGCCACGTCATGGACCAATCGTTGCCAAGAAACTGGGAGAAGAGGGCCCGTACTCTGACCTTTACCTGAGTCTGCTTGTTGCAGACTCGGGGGTAGAGTATGTCCTTCAACACCAGAATAGGTCGGAATATCGTCTTCATCAAATGGGAATGACCACGGTCCGCGTGCACTCACTTTCAGGGTTGCTGGCAATTCGGTAGAATCATGATGGATTGTGAAAGGTGCCATTTCAATGTCGACGATAGGGTCATTTTCTGTCAGACACAAACCGGGTGTAAATGAGGATGGAGTCGCCCTGTCACCTAGGCCTAAAACTCGTGCATGACGCCATCTTGACATCACAGTTCGAGCCAAAGGCTTGTGCTCCATGAACACGGTCTGCTAGCACACTTGATTTGAATGATTCTAAAGGTAGCGGGCCGTAGGCCCGTCCATGCGCATGAGGGCAGTGGCCATTGGACTGTTACTGATTGTGCTATCCACGTCGTCGGTTCCGGGTGAACAACTGGAAAGTGTCGAATCAATTGAAGATGCTACCACTCAATGGGAAGGGGAAGCAACGCCAACACTGGTGTACGAAGGCGTACTGAGTGACCCACAAGATACCGACAACATCTCTCTCGGCGATGCCCAAGGTGTGGTTCATTTCATCCAACTTGTGCATGCGGACCAGCCACTCAAAATCGAAGTGAGAGAAGATGGTTTGCTACACGGGCAAGATGAGGCAAACACAACCGAGTTCTGGATTAGCGGTCTAGGAAACCCCACGTGGATCGAAATATCCAGCACTGAGTTCACGTCCCCAAATTCCTATCAAATCTTTGTTCATTCTAATGCTGCAGATGAGAGTGTCGAGTTAGAGAATATGACGGCTTCAGGGTATATCCATGAATCGGATTCCGAAGGGGACCTAGTCACCTTCACCACCGGAGGCAATGCCGAAATTGAAATCCAATGGTTGGGGGGCGTGATGACCGAATTTACGGGCCACATGAGGCACACCTCAAGTGGAGAAAATACACCCCTGGACTTTAGCACACATCACGGCAACATGACGATTCATACACCTGCTGTGGATTCTAGATTCGGGCAATATGAAATCTCGATTATTGCAACGACCGACGCGGCTGCGGCACCGTGGTCTGTCAACAAAACGATTCATACTCAAGGGGATGCGTTGTGCTACCACGATTGCCCCAACACGTTTGATGAAAACATCATGGTGAGTGATGCATTTACAATCGAAAATACTCGCTGGGAAACAAGTGGTTACCTGAGTGAGAATGATTCAGTTGATGTTTATCCAATTTTCATCCCAGGTGAAATATGGGAGACGCACAGGGTTATTGCAAATCTCGCAGAGGATACACAAGCAACCATACAGTTGCAATCTTGGAACAATTCAGGTGAATATATTGCTCCACTTGATGTCGCAAATGGCGATTCAACCGTTGGCCTAAACATGACTCCTGGCTATCATTTGATCAAGGTCATGGGTGCAGATGGAGCCTCTGGAACAAATGCATATCACCTCGACGTTCAGACAGTTAACATCACCGCACCGGATGCCGAACCATACGAAGGAGAAATGGTCGACAGGTGGCGAGAGTTTATTCCGTTCTACATCGCGATTGGAGTATTGTTGTTGGCGCCCCTAGGTTACGTCATTTGGAGTTCGAGAGGTGTGGCTTTAGCAAATGAAATCCAAGTGCACGAACGGAGTCGTTTGAAGCGACTGAGGGAGCGATTGAAGCGACTTCTAGAAAGCGATGCGGGCGAGTACGAAATCAGCAGTGCACTGCAAATGTTGGAAGATGTACAATGGAGAGCGACAGTTGCCGAAATGGGAGAGGCGAGTCTGACCCATCATACAGAATCCATGACACTCAAAGCATGGAAATTTAGTGAACGAAATTTGCTGATAGGCATCCATGTAGAACAGGCCGCATGGGAGTTGGCAGCTTTGAGATTCGTAGCAACAGATGGGCCATCTTGGAAACTGACAAATGTTTCTCCAAAGTCTCTGTTCGATGGAGATGAAATTTTCCTCGATACACTCGAAGTAGGCGCCACACGGTTCCTCACTTTGGAACTTGAAGGGACGGCTGCCGGTTTGGATTTGCAGTTATCTGGACTTGTAGATGGGCAGCCTTTGGCGGCGATACCTGCACGAGCCCTTCTGCTAGATGATGAATAATCAACTTCGGCGATCTTCTGCTTCGCGTCGAACCATCGATTCGACATCCTCAGTTGGAAGTCCGAAATCATCACGTAAATCCTCGAGAGCAGAACGCATCGACTTGCTGATTTTATTTGGCGTGTATAACTTCAGTAGAACCGTTACATCCCCTCTGCCTCGACCACGGCGATGTGGCATTCCGCGACCCCGAACAATGACGGTTTCACTTGGCTTAGAGCCCGCAGGAATATCGATAATCAACTCCTTCCCATCGATGTGAGGCAACTCTACACGCGTACCCAACATCATCTCTGGAAACCCTAGTGGTAGAGCCATAATCAAATCTGGACCATCGCGCTCGAACCATGAATGGGGTTCAACCTCCAACTG
>DAVT01000021.1 GCA_002505685.1 Euryarchaeota archaeon UBA501
TCCTGATGCCAAAGCCGCAAAGACCGTCATCAAGTTGCTTCGCAGATATTTTGGAATTCGAGATGAAAGAGATAACCTTCCATTTGGCTACATCGAATCTGAAGCGTATTCAAAACGCGTGGATGTGGTGGAGAGTATTCTAGATGGAGAGGCAAATTTGCTCATCAAGAATTTGCAAGAGGAAATGGACTCCCACAGTCAGCAATATCGATACGAAGCCGCAGCGAGAACCCGTGATTTGATTGCTGCGGTGCAGCAAACCTTGGCTCAGCAAGTGATTCATTCGCGATTCTACCAGGAATGTGATGCGATTGGATTTGCCAATCAAGGTGACTTAGGCACTGTGGTATTACTCTCGACAGAGAATGGGATTGTTGTTGGACAAGTCCAGTATCCGTTGATGCACCGCGGAGATATTTCTGAATCAATTTCGAGAGTCCTTGCGGAACATTATGCGCAACGAAAACCACCGAAGACAATTCTCGTTCCTTCGCCCATTGGTGAATGGATGGAATCTTGGCTCACAGAACAACGTGGATCCAAGGTCGAGGTTCGCAATCCCCAACGCGGAGAACTGACCAAATTACGTCGAATGGCTGATGCCAATGCCGAAGCACAACTGATGCGAAATCAGCTCAAGGAAAGTGGAAGTTTAGAGCAGCGTGCTGCAGATGATGCAGCCAAGGTTCTCGGAATGGACCAATTGAATCACATTGTTTGCTTTGACATGGCCCAATTGCAAGGCAAGGAACGAGTCGGTGCAAGTGTGTGTTTACGCAATGGCAGACCCGACAAAAAGGCCTACAGAACCTACACCGTCAAAGACAACGCAATGGACGATGTCCACATGATGAGGCATGTGGTCGAGCGCTGGTTGAAACGCCAAGAAGAGTGGCCAGACTTGTTGTTGATCGATGGTGGAGTGGCCCACCTGAATGAAATTCACAATCTGCTGACAGAAAAGAGGATGACTAACAAAATTCCGTTGGCGGCACTTGCCAAGCGAGAGGAAACCATCCATCGAATCGAACATGAGGACTTGGTACTGGATCGAAATGGTCGAGCATTGGTGTTTGCTCGAGATGAAGCACACAGGTTTGTCAACAATTTTCACCGAAAGCGTCGCAGTCGCAAAGATTTGGAAGACCCACTTGAGGCGATTGAAGGATTGGGTGCGAAGCGTTTGCAAGCCCTTCTGCGACACTTTGGGGGGCGCCGTGGGATTGACCATGCCAGCCCAGAAGATTTGACCGCAGTCGAGGGCATTGGGCCCGCTTTAGCCGAACGGATTTGGCAAGAAATTCATTGATTCAGAAATCAAAATCATCTTCCCATGACTCTTTTGGAATATTTCCTTTGGAATCGAGTCCAGCGAATTCCATCATGTCCGGTAACCCGTCATCGCCGTATGATTCTTGATTTAGAACTCGTAAGTCTGACAATCTTTGACCGACCGCCTCAGATTCTTCTTTGGCCTTCTTTCGCTCTTTCTTTCGACGTCTTCGGCGTCGAATCATCATGAATAGAAGCACGATGAGTCCGAGGAGTATTCCGATGTATACGGCCAACTGTGCTAGAATAAAATCGACACCGATGACAAGGCGGAAACTGACTGTGTCAATTTGGTCATCGCAATTGTCTGCAATATTTGATGTGCAGATTGGGACATAATAAGTCAGCATCTGTGAACCATCATTATCCGAGATTTGACCTCTTCCCATATCACTCCTGAAATTGGAGAAATCGATACCCCATGGAAGTGTCAATCGAAGCCGAACAGAAGGCGAAATAATTTCATCTTCGATGTCAAAATATGGGGTTGGAACATCCGTGACAATGTCTTCCCCGGGAGGAATCTCAACACCAGAACCACCCTCATTGGCTGCGATCAGTGAATTTGTCCACAACGACATACTTTGTCTTACGAGATCTGAATTTGTACCTGATTCGCCAACATATTCGACGCTCAATTCGGTTTCAGAAACCTCGATTAGAATACGGATTGGACGTAAATCTGAAACTGCTGCGGTGGGCAACAATTCCATACCATCGACCCTTGCAGTGATGGAAATATATCCTGGGTCTTTGAGATATATTTCTCCTTGCTGATTGATTTCCTGAATCGCTTCTTGGAGATCATCATTGACCTGTTCTTCGACAATGTTGGCCACACGATTTGCGAAATTGTTCAATCCTTGATTACTCAATACAAAGGGAATTTCTTCACCTTCAAATGGAACTGTGAGATTGTCTTCAAGAGGGGCGAGAAGACCACCATCCATTCGGTCCCCGAAGTGAACAATTCGACGAATCAAGTCGGAAGGAACCGCTTCAATATCGATATTGGAGAATTCATCATTAACACTCTGCGGTACACCCACACGATATAGCAAGAATTCCATTTGACCCCCTGCCGTGATATCAACCGATTGGCTCCATTCATGAATATCCAAATCGGATAATTCAATGTCGACATTTAGGCCCACGCAAGTTCGTTGTGTAGGTCCGCAAACCAAATCCAAACTGTCTAGGCCGCAATCTGTACCTCGACAAATGGGATGGCGCCAGTCATAAGGTTGAGAACCGGTAATCGAAATAGATTGATCGATCGGGTCACCAATCGTGTGTGTCAATCGAATGGTTTCTTGGTCGCCCTCTGTAGAACGTACATACTCTGGTAAGATAATCTCAAGCGTAATGTCCGCAGTTGGTAGCCTGTCATCCATCCAGTCAACGAGTGAGGTCGAATTGAATTGTCCACTGAGTACGAGACCATTTAGAATCGCAGCTCGGTCTTCTTGCGTAATCATTGTCGGATCAAATCCGAGCAAGTCTATCTCGAATTCTTCGGCGATTGCATTGATTGTGGTTCCAAAATCCATGTCGAATGTGTTTGAACTTGTTGTCAGATACACAGGATAGGTACCATTCATGGCAGTCTCGCCAAGAATACACCAAGAGCTCGGAGCCGATTCTGAGCAGGTCACGCCCGGACTGTGTACGAAATCAAGACCGCCATATTGATCTGAAGAAGAAAATTCAAACGGCTCAAATTGGATGTTGATTGGACTGATTTCAGCAATCAGTTCATTCATATCTGAAACTGGTACTTTTTCTGCAAATTCGGATAGATTAGCCAATCCGGTATGATGGGCCAAACGCAAGCCGTCTGCAGTAACCCAAGGAACTGAAACCCGGTCGTCAATGTAACTCCAATCCCAATTTTCTAGGGTATCTGAACCCACATGATGAATGCCTAATTTTACATCCACTGAGGTCGCACGTTCATCGGAAGCATCGACCAAAATTTCGACTTGAATACCTCGTTCATTTCCAATGTCGATTTCAACCGCTTTGGTGTTTGTTTCTCGTCGAGCCATGGTAATGGATGCGGATTGGTTTAACCAATTTTCATCGGTTGCATCTTTGTGATCCACATCCCAACGTGCATAGTTGTAATCAAAACCTCCAATGTTGGCAAGAAGCAAATCTCCTTGATCACTCACATTGACAACTGTGCCGTAGGAAGGGGGGATGAATTCGTAAGATGCTCTGTGGCCTGGTAGCGCTGTCAAATTCATGTCGGTGCGAACGGTTCCACCCATGGTGAGTAGGCCTTGATACGCCCGTTCTACTTCCATACCCACCTCTGTCATTCCCAAATCAGAGGGGTCCACACTTATGGCCATCGTTGTACGCAAACAAATGGGTGGGTTGTAGGCATCATTCGGTAATCCAGCCACCTCATCCGCACTGTCTTCATCGCGATCGTCGGTACATCCGATGGTTTGGCCCTCGTAGGTAATCTGGTTGACATACGAAGTTTGTACACCTGAAGTGGTACCAAATCCATTGTCGATTAAACTGGTCACGGTTGAAGAAACCGTATTCTGAAGCATGTCGCGGACTGTGGAGCCGGATAGCGTGACGTAGTCCAGATAATTTCGAATGTAATCTGCAGGAATACCATCCATCGAGGAATTAGAACCATTGCCCAAGGGCAAATCTTCCAACAAGATGTCAGCCCGACGAATCTCATGAATCGCCCATTCCAACGTAACTGACATCACTGTGGAGTTGGCCATGTTGACACTGTAGCGACCCTCAATCCATTCCATGGAAGCCGTTTCATCGTCGGCAAAATTGTAATCGTCACAAATTCCAGCTGTGCTATTCCATGTTTCACAGATATTGTTGATTACTTCAGGATCACCGGGGTCGGCAGAGATTGTTGGAGGGGCAATAGACAAGATGAGGACCGCAAGCAACACGCATGCAGTACGGACTTTGCCCACTTCCATGAGCACAGTTCTTGTTATGGTGGTTTAATTGGGTAGTGGCTCGACGTGTGGGCGTGGCACAGACTTTGACTCCCCAAGCGCGCCTGCAAAAAGCGCTCACTGAGTGGTGTGGGGGAAGTCTAAACGGAGAAATTCCCACAAAGTGGGAAAAATTCGCCGATGTTGTCGTTTTGCCTCAAACTGCGTTCAGGGAAGAGGAGTGGAATTGCACTCAAGAGATGTGGGAAATTGTTGCCGAGGCCCTCAAAGTCACCCGGGTAGCAAGAATGGGTGAAGTTCACGGCGAATTCCGTCAAAGTGGCATAGAATTGCTTCTAGGAGATGATGACTGGGTTGTTCGACGAGAACATGGTATTGATTTTGGATACAATTTCACTCAATGCATGTGGAGTTCGGGCAATGTCACCGAGCGAGGAAGGATTGCCAATGCGAATCACGAAGGAGAAAAAATCCTCGACCTTTATGCTGGAATTGGATACTACACTCTACCATTTCTGAGTGAAGGAACTAGAGGACCCAATGGGGAGCGAGGAATAGGCCGTTCAGCAACTCATGTAGTCGCTTGTGAATGGAACCCGAAGGCCATCAAGGCATTGAAGTGGTCTCTTGAGAAAAATGGAGTCAATGAGCGATGTACTGTGCTAGAAGGAGACAATCGGAAACACCATTTTGAGCCAGAATTTGATCGAGTCAATTTGGGATTGTTGCCTTCATCCGCCGAAGGTTTGCCGATTGCATTGCGAGCACTGAAACCCGAAGGAGGAGTGTTGCATGTTCATGGTTTAGCCCCCGGAGGAAATGAGAATCAGTGGGCAGAAAAATTGGCTCAGAGTTTAGAGGAATTAGGGCCCTTTGCTTGCCATGTTGAACATGTTGAGAATGTGAAGTGGTATGCACCACACCAGCGCCACATTGTCGTGGATATCCATGCCTTGCCGGTGTCGAATTGAAGAACCTAGTCAGTTACGGCAACGGCATGGACTTCGGAATCGAGGATGAGGCGCTTGCTTTGGCCGTTCCATATGTATTGGGTTTCATGGGTACGATGTATGCCCTTCTTATTCTGTATACTGTAACCAAATGGAAGCAATCCCAAGAGGCGATTCGCAATTTGTGGAAAAGAACAATGGTTGCAACACCGTTGCTTCTCGCCATCTTCGCATCACTCAACTTTGGAGCACTGACTTGGGGCTTAATCGTCGGCGTGTTTGCGGTGGGTGCGCATCGAGAGTATTGTGCTGCAATCGAATTGAAGGACACGGGAATTCGGATGGTTGGACTAGTCGTAATCGTGGCAACCATATTGCTTGCAATGAATCCAAACATCACCGAAATGGAATTGTTCGCATGGGCTGGACCCAACGCTGCTGGTTTGTTGGGCCTCAGTCTATTCGCAGGTGCGTTTGGTACGTGGGCGGTACCCATCATCCAAGATCGTTCAGAAAACGTGACCAGTGAAGTGGGTAGAGCACTGATTGGATTCGTTTTGATTTGGTTCCTGATTCATGGAGTATTTCTCATGCATCTCGGCGAAATTGCAGTTGGAGCCAGTATTTTTGTGATTTTGAATGTTGCAATCAATGATACGATGGCCCTAGTGTTCGGGCGTATGTTTGGCAAACACAAGTTCCGACCCGTACTCTCTCCAAAGAAGACGTGGGAGGGAGTATTTGGAGGCATCTTTTCGGCTACGGTTGTCGGCTACTTAGCCCAACCTCTCATTCCACAATTTACTACAACAGAAGCTGCTGGGATTGCGATACTTTTGGCCATCATCGGTACCATGGGAGACCTCATGCTATCCGCACTGAAGCGTGACTTGAACCTCAAAGATTGGTCACAAATGCTGCCAGGTCACGGGGGAATTCTCGATCGAGTAGACTCGTTCATTTTGGTTGCACCCGCAACTTACTGGTTGTTGCTGATGCTAGGCGTCTGACTCAAGCCAAGCATCCACAACGGCCTCAATATCGGAATCTTTGGAGAACAAACCACGGTTTCGAATCGTCCATGCTGAGCCGACCAATAGGGCAAGAGACCACAACCAGAAGAATACGGTAAACATGAACCCAAACACGTTGGAAATCGTGGAGAAGAATCCACCCTCATCCTTCTGATTGGATTCTTCGGAGGAGGCGACGACACCCACCATGTCAATCTTTGAAATGTGCACTTCATAGATTGGTCGTCCAGCAGATGAGGCTGGATTGGTCACCGGTTCCAATCCCGAGGGGTCATCAGTGGTTGGAACCATGGCAATGGCGCGCACGTGGCTCATGCCTTGTCGAACCACGCCAAAGGTTGCGTATCCTCCACTGGATGAATTCTCTTCGTCAAGCCCATGTGCTTCTGTTTCGGCGATGTACCACTGTGAATCCGCAGAATCAAGTTCTTGGCCTCGGGCCATGCCGATTGCCCCATCTACATGGGATAGGTTATCGTTGAACTCGATTGGAATTGTCTCACCGGTACCGCCTCCTCCACATTGTGGACTTGTGGCCGGATAAATGCCGATTGTTTGGCAGGTTGGATCGCCTGCTTGTGTCACAAAATCATCGATGACGCGGTGAAAGAAAATTCCATCATACAAGCCAATCTCAACATGCTGAATCATGTTTGCAACCGTAATCGGTGCCCATTCAGGGAACAACTCGATGTAGATTTCACCGGAAACTATCGATTGCAAATGGCCAGGTCGATACGAGACTTCGATGACCAGCACCGGGTCGCCGGGACGCGGTATGTCCATCGGACTGCCCTCTAATTCAGGACCATCAGTCCATGTGGTTGGATCGATTTCATTGTCTTCCCAATCCGATTCTTGAGCCTGAACGCTGACCGTACTCGATGAAAGTAGGAACACCAGAGTGAGAATCACTGCGGTCCGAGTGCGCGCCATCAAACCGCCGTACAAACCGTCCCACAAGAGTTCACCGGCCAATCGTCATCCTCTTGACACACCGCCCTATGGGGCGGTGCATGGCGGATGCAGATGGCCGGCGCGAATTGATGAGATTCAATCTCGTCATGGGGGCTACCGTCGGTGTGGTCATTCTATTCTTCATTCTCGCTTCGGTTTGGGGTTCAGGTGCGGTGCAACAATCCAGCGAAGAGGAAGATAGTTGGTGGAATGTTCCTCTACACGATCGCCACAAAATGGACCTTGATTTCACTGGACTGCGGAGCCAATTGCCCGTGAATGGAACATACAATTGGTCGGGGCCATCAGAATTCTTTGTTGAAGTTGAACTCCCTACTAGCGAACAAGATGTTGGGTATCCTGGGCCCGCACTGATGCACGTTGCACTGTGGCTTCCTGACGTAGAACCTGAGACCAAAGTTCCAGTGATTGCCACCATCCACCCGTACTATGATTTCGGAACCGAGGTCGCAGATGGGGACTCAAACCCGAACACAATTCCAGATGGGGGAGTTGGAGCATGGGTCTTGGATCAATTTGTTCCTCACGGTTATGCCCTTGCTCAGGTCTCTACCTTCGGCAGTGGCCAATCCACGCACTGCCAAGACGTCAAAGGATTGGGTGAACAAATCGGAATCCAAGCGGCGGTTGAATGGTTGGGGCAGCAGGAATGGTCCAACGGCAATGTTGGGCTCATGGGCAAATCGTATGCAGGTACCACCAACTGGGAGGCCGCACAGAATCCTTCTGAGCATCTGAAAACCATCGTCCCTATTTCGGGAAGCATCGGTGTTCAGCAGATGTTCTATCGAAATGGTAGTAGTGAATTCAGAGCAGTCGGTTATGACTTGGCCTATGAAGGAGCAACCACTGACATGACAACCGATGATTTGCGAATCTGTAGTGATGATGCCGTAGGTCCGGCAATGCCGGTGACAACCTCATTGGCAGCAGAGTTCGGTGGGGCTGATTGGTCAGATTATTGGGAAGAACGATATCACCTAGGAGATGTTATCGAGAATTACAACGGCAGTGTGTACTTGGTCTGGGGGTTGCAAGACTGGAACGTAGACCCCTACCATGCATTCCCAACCTACCAAATGTTGCGTGATGCGGGTATCCACACCCGTGCGATTGCCGGCCAGTGGGCGCACAACTACGTGGATCAACCCGACCGTCATGGAGAATTGGGAACTGGATATGGTGGTGAAGCATATCCAAACATGACTCGAATGGATTGGGCGATTGAATTGTGGAATTGGTTCGAGTACTATCTCAAAGGAGTGGGTGAAGAACCCGAAGCGCATGTTCAGATTCAAACCAATGATGGAAAGTGGCACGTCGAGGAAACTTGGCCACCCGAAGATATGACTTGGCAACTACACGATCTAAGCGAATGGCAGGGTGCGACCGGAGTCGTCAATTCAAATGGAGGTATCACAATTGTCAGCCCGACTTTTGAAGAAGAGGTGCATTTGTCCGGATTACCTACCTTACATCTAGATGTAACCACAAGAGGTTGCAATGGTGGACAGATTTTCGCGACTCTTAATGATGGAACCACTGGAATGCGGCTTGGACACGCAGTAATGGATCTGCGATATCGAAATGGTGGATACGATGCTGAGCCGGTCTTATTTGCGATTCCACACCCCTACACTATGCTAATGGAATTCAACCCATTGGATGTGGTTCTTCCCGCAGGACATAGCCTAGCAATCGAGTTGACTGAGACTGGTGAAGATTACCTGCCTAGTACCTGTGCTGCAGTCGGACTTTCAATTCAGGGTGGGACCTTTGGTTTGCCTTTGATTGAGCGACCGATGGATGATGAACGTTGGTTCCT
>DAVT01000129.1:0-135 GCA_002505685.1 Euryarchaeota archaeon UBA501
GTATTGGCATTGCAAGGCCAGATCTTTTTTCTGCAAACCATGCCTTTATTTCATCCTCTTTGGCAACTATTTTTTCCTCTAGTTCAGCGAGAAAATCCGGACCGATATACGACATTATTCCACATCCTCTAACAA
>DAVT01000129.1:442-9655 GCA_002505685.1 Euryarchaeota archaeon UBA501
ACATTATTCCACATCCTCTAACAATGTCATCAAACCCTTTCCTTGGCGACCAATACCCCCATCTGTGACATGTAGGGAACGGAATAAACGCAAACCCAAGGAGATTTCAGGTTGACCCTTGAACATTCCAGACAATTGGGGAAAATCATTGGCATACTGTAGCGCATGCCCATGCAATTCACTTAACAAATTATCAATCATAGTCGGTGATGTCGCACGGCCGGCAGGTAATTTCGGGCGATAGACAATTTCCTTGGGTAAACGTGTCAAATCAGCAGCGGCCCTCAAAGCGACCTTTTCCGTATGTACCGCAAGTTTCCATTCCATTGGAATGGAGGTGGAAGAATCCACATGAGATTGACCAAGGAAGGGGACCCTAACCTCGAGTCCATGTGCCATACTGTGCCTGTCGACCAATCGCAATTGGAAATTTGTTAGTTGACCATGATTCATCTCGTAGTCAAGTGCTGTTTTCAAATTGGAGAATGCTACACTTGGGTCGTGGTTACCTCGCCAACCCGATGTACAAATTTCTCCTTCCTGCAATCGATTCGCGAATGGATGTTCACAGGCATTTAGTCGTGAATTCACAATATTCCTGTGGCTTTCAAGGTCCCTGTATCTAGGATATCCCGCATGCAACTCGTCTGCACCTTGTCCACACAAACCAACCTTAACCGATTTCGCCATTGTTGAGAAGAGCGGTTGGAAAAACAATACAGTGATGTCCAAATCCTCCCCGTGCCATGACAAATTTGGCAATGATTTGTCGAATGCGTTGTCTTCTAGAATGTGTTGGTGGTGTTCCAAGTCCAAAGATTGGCAAACCATTTCTGCAGCCATCCAATCCGGATTGTCTTCTGACTCTGCGACGGTCCAGCATGCAGGTAAGGGGTAACCTGTTCGTCGTGAGGCTTCGTGAGAAATGGCAGCAACCATGGCCGAATCTAGACCTCCACTAAGGACAATCCCAAGCGGAACGTCTGACATCAAGCGATCGGCAACTGAACGCGTAAGGGACTCAAGCAAGGCTGGAGCGTTTCGATCTTGATTCCAAGATTGCTGAGGTGTGGACATGTACGGTTCAACCCACCGAGAGCGATGTTGCAATTTTGCACCATTTTCGGAGAGAACCCAAGATTCAATCGTCCCGGGCTCCACTGAATAGACGTTCTCAAACAGTGTGGTTTCATCCAAGGGATATTCGAATGCAATCCGGGCGACCAATGCGTTCATATCGATTGCAGAATGGTATTGTGAATATGCCCGAAGTGATTTTACTTCTGAACCAAATAGCAGATTGCCATCAGAGGTTTGTGTTTTTACCAAGGGTTTGACACCCAATCGGTCACGACAGAGAATGAGTACATTACGTGATGAATCCCAAAGTGCAAATGACCAGATGCCGTCCAAACGTTGGACCCAAGAGACTTCATCCTTGCGAGCAGCATAAGCAGCTAGAATCGACTCCCCATCACCCTGTGTTCGAAATGCGAAACCTCGCTCTTCATCTCGAATACGCTTGTGATTGTATATCTCTCCGTTCATCACCAGAACGCACCCATTGTCAGAGTACAGTGGTTGCGTGGAACCGGCCACATCGACAATTGAAAGTCGGGTATGGCCAAGGCCAATGCCACCATTATTGCATGTATCGGACCATGATTGAATCCCATCTGGACCCCGGTGATTCAACATTGATGCCATAGTATGTGCCAGAGAAGCATCGTCCCCATTGGGGCCGAAGATACCCGCAATACCGCACATGGCCAACGGCCAACGTCAACGCATTTCAAGGCGCGGTATGGCACTCTAGAATTACGTATAGAGGACCATAGTAACAGCTAGTGCCACCATCGAAAAGAGGTACGCGAAAATGTAGAGCCCTTGACCTGGAGCATCATCGGACAGAGGTTCTGCTTCTTCGGACATGGTTTGGCCACCGGAATTCGCTTTGTAAACGTAGCGCGCGAAAGAAGTGGATTACAGGAATGGTGCGAGCAAGATGACCGTCGCCAATGGAATCAGAACCATTGTCGCGTTGTCATCAATCCACTTCAATTTCGGCCATTCGGCCGCTGTGGTAAGCGGCGCCATCAAAATTGCAAGCCAATACGGAGTGCCCAAGAAATAGGAACTAGCAAGCCAAGTGATACCGCAGACAATGGTACCAATGGCAAATACGGTACGACTATCATAGCCAAATCGGCGAGCCTCACCAATGGCTGGGTCACCAAAGGTCAATGACAGAATGATTGGGATGGTCAACCAACCAGCGTGATTTGCATCGGTACCTTCCCATTTTGAAAGTGCGACAAAAGTCAAGGAAATCGAAAGCGCGCCCCAAGCAACTGCGCTTATCTGGTGTTTCTCATATTCACGTTGCCCGAAAATCAGAATTCCAAAGCGGATACGAATGCCCTCAAGGATTAGCAGTGTGATTCCAAATGCTGCAGCGAATTGTACGGGCTCCAAAGATGTGAATTCTCCAATTTGTTCACCGAATTCATAGTATAACCAAGGGATGAGTGCCATACCAATGTGAAAACCACGACGGAAAAAATGGCCGCTTTTTCCACCTACACTGCGTTTTACGTGATCAGAGTCATATTCGAAATCCGACATAAAAAATACCTCACTTCAGAAGGTCAATCGCTTCCTCGATTGTGTATCGACCATCACAGAGGCCCTTGAGTGCATCGGAAAAATTTGGATGTGATAATAGCAATTCCTGATGTGCTGCCAATAGCCGTTCTCTGGCACGAGCGATAGCAGGCCCTCTTGCCGCAGTTAAATCCTCAATCGTGGAAAGCAACTCAGAAACCCCTTCACCGGTTTCAGCTGAGCAAAGAACCACTGGTGCTGCATCACCCTCTGAAAAGTTGAGAGACAACTGTATCTCATCGGCAACACGCTCTGCACCCTCCAAATCGCACTTATTCACGGCCACGATGTCAGCCAATTCAAGAATACCCGCTTTTTCTGCCTGTATTACATCTCCTCGCGCGGGACCCTCCACCAACAATATCCGATCTGCGACTGCAACGATTCTAATCTCAGATTGCCCGGCACCTACGGTTTCAATGATGATTTTCGTCCACCCTTGCTCTACCAGCAAATCGACCATTTTGTCCAAGCGGGATGGTAAGCCTCCTGGCAGATTTCTTGTTGCTATAGAACGGAAGAATACGTCCTCACCGAAATCAACAGAACTCATTCTCATCCGATCCCCAAGAAGAGCACCACCGGATACAGGAGATGATGGGTCAATGGCCAAAATTGCAACTTTTTCGCCGCTTTCTAACCACTTTTGGACAATGTGGTCTACAAGGCAGGATTTCCCAACACCCGGTGCACCTGTGACTCCGAGGACGCACCATGGTTCTCTGGCACGTTCAGGTGCAGATATGGATTCTGTATCTGATAATGCCCGCGCTAACTCGCGGCGATTCATCCTCACACCTCCAAACCTTCGAGGAATTCAATCATCTCACTTGAAGTGGTACCGGGCCCAAATATCGCTGATACACCGGCTTCATACAATGCAGGTCGATCGCGTTCGGGAATGATGCCTCCTCCGAACACAACAATGTCACCCAATCCCGCTTCCCGAAGCAATTCACAGACTTTAGGGAAAAGAAAACCATGCGCGCCTGACAAGGAGGATAGGCCGATTACTTGTGCATCTTCATCCATGGCGATTCGGACAATTTGCTCTGGGGTACGGCGCAGGCCCGTGTAAATCACCTCATGTCCGGCGTCCCTGAGAGCCCGAGCAACCACCTTGGCCCCCCGGTCATGCCCGTCTAGACCGGGTTTTGCAATCACGATGCGTAACGGGGTGGGCATGGAACGTCGAGCCGGGATGTCGACTTGAACCCCACGGATGCACAAAAGAGCCCCCAGAGGGGGCTATCTTCATGGGCGGGATGTGACAACGAGGGTGCCGAGGGGCATGGAAGCAGCAGATGAACGGCTGGAAGAATTGCGCCGCCGTAAGGCTCAATCAGAAGCTGGTGGAGGCTCCCAGCGTATCGATGCGCAACACAACCGGGGCAAATTGACCGCTAGAGAGCGCCTCGAATTGCTGCTTGATGACGGCTCATTTCAGGAAGTGGATGCATTGGTCGAGCACAGGTGCACGGACTTTGGGATGGAAGGCAATATCATCCCCGGTGATGGTGTCGTTTGTGGACATGGGACTATCGATGGTAAACCAGTCCATTGTTTCGCTCAAGATTTCACCGTGTACGGAGGTAGTTTGGGTGAAATGCATGGGCTCAAAATTTGCAAAATTCTCGATATGGCAATTAAATCAGGAACTCCAGTAATCGGCTTGAATGATTCTGGTGGAGCCAGAATACAGGAAGGTGTAGCCAGTCTTGGCTCATATGCTGAGATTTTCTTCCGCAATGTCAGAGCCAGTGGAGTCATCCCCCAAATTAGTGTAATTATGGGACCTTGTGCAGGTGGTGCTGTTTACAGCCCTGCCATCACAGATTTTGTCATCATGGTGGATCAAACCTCACACATGTTCATCACAGGGCCCGAGGTAATCAAGACGGTTACCAATGAGGAAGTATCCTTCGAGGATTTGGGTGGGGCGATGACTCATGGAAGTAAGTCAGGAGTCACTCACTTCACAGCTTCTTCTGACGAAGATGCATTGGAGCTGACACGCGATTTGATTGGATTGCTACCCTCAAACAATCTCTCAGGTGCTCCGCACAAAAGTACAAGAGATTCTGCTGAACGGATGTGCCAATCATTGGATTCTATCATACCTGATGATCCAAACAAGCCATACGATGTGAATGATGTAATCTCTGAGATTCTTGATTCAGGGGCATTTCTTGAAGTGCAATCAAATTTTGCTGCGAATATCGTCGTAGGTTTTGGTCGATTGAATGGGACGACTGTCGGGGTTGTCGCCAACCAACCCAAGGTTTTGGCGGGATGCTTGGACATTGATGCGTCAACAAAGGCTGCAAGGTTTGTCCGGTTTTGTGATGCATTTGGAATCCCATTGCTCACATTGGTTGATGTACCCGGTTTCTTACCTGGTGCAAACCAAGAGTGGGGTGGAATCATTCGGCATGGTGCCAAATTGCTTTATGCATATTCTGAGGCTACCGTGCCCAAGATGACTGTCATCCTGAGAAAAGCCTACGGGGGCGCGTATGATGTAATGTGCTCCAAGCACATTCGCGCAGATTACAATGTGGCGTGGCCTACCGCTGAACTCGCCGTAATGGGAGCGGATGGAGCAGTACAAATCATCCACCGGAGAAGGATTGAAGCCGCCGGTAACCCCGAACAAGAGCGGCAGCGTTTGGTCGATGAATATACCGAACGTTTCGCCAACCCTTACCAAGCCGCAGCAATGGGCTATATCGACGATGTCATTGAACCGAGCGATACGCGTAATCGTTTGGTCAAAGTATTGGGAATGTTGCTGGACAAGGAAGAATCAAGACCTGCAAGGAAACATGGGAACATTCCACTTTGAGGTGAAAATATGGACTCAAAATCGTATGCCAAATCCCTCGAAGGAGTTCTCAAAACAGCAAGGGAAACTGAACTTGACCCACCAAAGGATGTGACTCATTCTGACCGTGATGAATTGCTGCGGGCTGCTGCTTTAGTCGCGGTTATTTCGATGTCGAATGTTACTGATGAACGCAGCCAACAAGGCCGAAAATTGGGCCAACCATGGAGTCAGGACCATCGGCGAACTCGCATGGGGCAGACCAATGTCATGGAACACCGTCGGAAGCGATCTACATGGAGGTGAGTATGTGGGGGAAGTTCGGAAGGTAATCATCGATGGCGAAGAATTTGAGGTCGATGTCGAGGTCGATGGCGATAATTATCGAGCCACAATAGAAGGGCGTACATTCGAATTTACGATTCCGAACGCAAAGGGAAATGCGCCAAGAAAGCGTGGCGGAGGTGGTGCGAGGAAGAGAAGTGGAACCGTCAGTGCCAGCATGCCCGGTAAAGTGGTTACTGTAGAAGTCAGTGTGGGAGATTCCGTTGAAGAGGGGAGTACCGTGCTCATTCTAGAAGCGATGAAAATGCAAAATGAAGTCGCAGCGCCAATTTCAGGAATCGTGAGTGAAATACACTGTGAAGATGGAATGAATGTCGAAGCAAATGTCCCTCTGGTGGTCATCACACCTCCTGTGCAGGACGAGGATTGAAGAAGTAGGAAGTGTAGGCATGTCTGTGAATTCAATGCCGCGTTGCGATTATCCTGGTTGCGATGAAGATGGAACAACCATCTCTCGACTTTCGCCAGAAGGATATTTGGTCGCTACCGGAAAGAAGGCTTACTCATTCCATGAAGCTTACAGGCGATTCCATTATTGCGCCAAATGCCACTCAGACTTGATGTCGAATGTCTGGAATCGTGTGCGCACCCCTGATGACAAAGATGACGATCACGTTGCACCTACTGCCATCTAGGTGATGCTAATATTGATCGTGGAGTTTTTCTGATGGAAGCAAAAGCGCCTTGGACGGAAACCGAAAATAATCCTCCACAACAAGTTGTTGTCGGAAGTTTGCGCCCACAGCAATTCATTGCGGGACAACCATCAGAGGGTCAGAATATCTTGTATGTGGGGACACCAAAATTCAATCCTGAAACAAACTTCAGGCATATTTCATACATGGTATTGGCCTCTGCAATAGGGGTCTTTTTGTTGTTTGTATTATTATTGCAAGAAGAGGATATGGGCTGCGGTCTTTGCTGCGGCATATTTGGGGTAGGACTGATGTTTGATGCCGCATACTACAGTGGAAGATCAACTTGGCAAAGTCAACATGGAGAAAGCACATCAGGAAGCACGATTGGTCTAATTGGCGATTTACTACTTGCTCTCGCCTGCTTAGCAATAGCATTCTTCATACTAGTGGATGAACTACTCGGATTTTAGGGAAAGGGTTCGAATCAAAGAACACCTTGCGCCATCATTGCTTCAGCAACCTTGAGGAATCCAGCAATGTTTGCTCCCGCAACATAGTTGCCTGGCATACCGTACTTCTCAGCGGTTTCATACGCATTTTGATGAATCTTGACCATGATACTCTCCAATTCACCATCCACACGCTCCCGGGTCCAACTCATTCGTAGACTGTTCTGACTCATTTCAAGGCCGGATGTTGCCACACCACCTGCATTACTGGCTTTACCAGGTGCGAAAAGCAGACCATTCTCAAGGAAAATTTCCACTGCTTCGGGTGTGCAAGGCATGTTGGCTCCTTCTGCAACCGCGGTGCAACCTCCATCCACAAGAGACTGAGCTTCCTCTGCATTCAACTCGTTTTGAGTCGCACAAGGAAGGGCGACGTCAACTGGAACTGCCCATAGTCCATTGATTGAGGGATCAGGTTGTGATTTGGTAAAGTTCACTCCATCAAAGTGATCCGCATATTCACTGATACGACCTCGGCGATTATTCTTGAGATCCATAATCCAAGCCAATTTCTCACGATCGATTCCCGCTGGATCATGAATCCAACCACTAGAGTCACTCATAGTCACGGGCTTTCCACCGAGGTCGAGGACCTTTTCACAAGCAAACTGAGCGACATTTCCTGAACCACTGATTGAGACTGTTGCACCCTCGAACGACTTGTCCTTTGTAGCCAACATCTCGCGCGCGAAGTAGACCAAACCATAACCGGTTGCCTCGGGTCGAATCAATGAGCCTCCATATGAGCGCCCTTTTCCAGTCAAAACGCCACTTTCGAAATCATTGCGTAGGCGCTTGTACATCCCGAACATGTAACCAATTTCACGACCCCCAACACCGATATCTCCGGCTGGAACGTCCAGATTGTGACCAATGTGTCGCCACAATTCCATCATGAATGCTTGACAGAATCGCATCACTTCACCATCTGACTTGCCCTTAGGATCAAAGTCAGAACCTCCTTTTCCACCGCCCATTGGCAGTGTTGTGAGGCTGTTCTTGAAAATCTGCTCAAATGCTAGGAATTTGAGAATGCTCTCATTTACACTTGGATGGAATCGAAGCCCACCCTTGTACGGGCCAATTGCTCCATTGTATTGGATTCTGAATCCTCGATTGACACGCTGATTTCCTTCATCATCAACCCAAGTAACTCGGAATTGGATGATCCGCTCCGGTTCACATATTCGCTCAACGATGGGGATGTATTCAGGGTGTGCGTCAATCGCTGGACCTAGAGTCTCTAGGACCTCTAGACAGGCTTGGTGGAATTCAGGTTGGCCAGGGTCTCTAGCAACTACTTTTTCGTAAATTCGCTTCATTTCGGAGTGCATTTTTTCACCTATTTTTTCATCGAGGCAGCCTCAAATCCTGACGAGTGGTTCGCCGAGTATTGTACACCTTTTGAATGGTCCGCAATTGAAAACTGGGCTAGGTCAATTCAGGAGTGGTGTGAGAAATTAGCAAATACACAAAATTTCCAACTGTACATTTGGACGAATCTGAGGCAAAAAAGAGAAATAATTTGAAAAATTTATCAAAATTTATCCATTATTGTCCCCATACGTTCATAAATAAATAAAAAAAATGTTTGAATGGACATTTATTTTGTCCTGTAATGCTCACCCGTTCAATAATATACTGCCTCGGTAGCGCAGGTGCCGGTATTTATGATAAAACACGCCAAACTGGAATACATCTGGCTGGACGGTTACGAACCGACACAGAATATGCGTAGCAAGACATTGATTCGGAAAAATTTCTCTGGTAAAGTTGAGGATTGTCCAATGTGGTCTTTTGATGGATCTTCGACAAAACAAGCCGAGGGGGGTGATTCTGACTGCCTACTAAAGCCGGTAACAATTTTCCCAGATCCACAAAGGATTGATGGTTTCCTTGTCATGTGCGAGGTTTTGAATGCAGATGGAACACCTCACGTTTCAAATGGTAGGGCCACAATAGAAGAGGATGATGATGATTTTTGGTTCGGTTATGAACAAGAATATTTCATCATGGATGTTGAGACCCAACAACCATTGGGATTCCCCGTAGGAGGCTACCCCGGGCCCCAGGGTCTTTACTACTGTTCCGTAGGAGGCAAGAACACACATGGCAGAAATCTCGTTGAAGAGCATGCAAACTTGTGTCTAGATGCTGGAATCAATTTTGAAGGCATCAACCAAGAAGTGGCGTGCGGACAGTGGGAATTCCAGATTTTTGCCAAGGGAGCAAA
>DAVT01000056.1 GCA_002505685.1 Euryarchaeota archaeon UBA501
ATTGTAACCGATGCAAATAGTTCTGCCAGCCCAGGTTGGTTCATCGATGACATGGATATCACGAATGTCGGTGGGGCTACAGGATACTGGCATCACGGTTGTTACACGACAACCGCAACAACCTGTGGGTATAGCAACAATGCCGATGGGATTCTTGAGGGTGATGTTGACTTGACCAACGCGGGCAGCGGTTCAGAAATCCAGCTTAGTGTCGAATGGGATTTGGAAGGATATTCCTGGGATAACTTCTGTGTTGAATTATCATCCAATGGCCAGACATGGACAGATATATCCTCAGGCACATCAGGAGGAGGTACTGCCCTGGGTTCAACATCCGGTGCATGTAACTCCCGCTCCAGTTCATCTGGGACCTATGTTGCAATCCCGGGTTCAAATGGGTACACACTCTCAAATGGGACGAATTTTGGTGACCAAACCAACGGATTTGTAACCCTTGAATTACCAATACCGTCCACATTCCAAAACAATGGAGTGACCGATATCAGAATTCGCGTTGATACGGATGGTTCGATAACCTATGGGTATCCACAAGATTCGCAGGAAGGATTGACAGTCGATCGGATTTCTGTGGTTGCTGCAAACGGTACAATTCTCGATGATGACCAACTTTCAAATTCCACGACAATGACTGCGAGTGGCCTGAACGGTGCGACCCATGATTGGGCCTACATTTCGATTGGATCTGGAGCAATTAGTGCGTCGTATGGTTATGAGGATAGTACAGCGACAGCACCCACTGCCATGGCACCCGGTTGGCGTGCCACCGGCGACTGGGAATATGGGACATTTGGGACTACGACCCTGGGTCCCATCAGTTGGCCTTCAGGCCCATTTGGTCTCGGAACACATTTAGCGGGTTCAGCCAATGACGGTTCGATAGATCATCTCTATTCTCCACCTTACACAATTCCTGCTGGAGCCAGTGCGAGGTTGACCTTTGAGCATTGGATGTGTGCTGACCAATACTATGCGGGAGGTGCAGTATTCATCTCAACGGATAACAGTACATGGACCCACTTTGATCCAGGGAATAATTGGTATGATGTTACTGGCTATACATGGGGTACGGGTACACTGCAAAACGTTGGTATTTTTGATGGTTCAAACAACATCCCACAGGGTAGTTTTTCGTGCTTGGGTCCTCACGATTTGTGGGAAACCAAAGTTGCCGATTTGTCGATGTACTCTGGCCAAACCGTGTGGTTTAGATTTACATACGAGCCGTATAGTTCTACATGGTCTAATGAAGAAGGGTGGTACATCGATGACGTTGGACTTGAGGTCGACTATTTCTATGACGAAGGAAATTGGATTTCCGATGTTCTGACCGTTGATGAAATCGGCGATGGTTTCATAGATATTGATGGGATTATTGCAGATGATACTTGGGCATCAGCCACAATTCTAGATGCATCAGGGGTGCCAATCACAGGTTTCCAAAACATCTCTTTCCCAGTATCTCTCCATGGGTTGGATAAGGATTCTCATCAGAGTATCCGAGTGCAGGTGAATATGGGAACAGACAACCCGTTCTTGACACCCATCATTGAGGCAATTCATGTCGGTTCTATCCGGCTGATGGACGCACGTGGCCCAGGAAATGGCTGGGATGTTTCATCGGGACTAGATCTTTGGAATGGCAATTTGACAAACAATGGTTCTGCAGTGTTGCAAATCAATAGCGAATTCACCCATTCCAGTCGACCAATCACTTCTGTTGATTTCACTGGAATCGGTTCTCAAGTGACGTTGAGAGCGATAGATTCTACTGGCGCAATTGTAGGTCAATCCGGCTTGTCGGGTACCATCAATTTCGCTGAACCACAACCCGGCTTTGGTGTACGAATGGAGGTGAATCCGGGCGGCCACATTTCTGCACTTTGGGCCGAGGGAGAGTTCGGCCAACCGGCAGTCAATCCTGAAGCAGATGTGACCAGTGACGGTACTGTTGACTGGAGTTTCCCAGCAGGGAATTCATTTGGATTCCACGGTTGGCAGCAAATGATACATCAGACGGTATCACAGACCGGTACGACCACACACACACAGGACACATCTTCACTTGGTGTTGGAACCGATTCATTCACAGGATCAACGATTTCAGTCTTGATTCCGGAATCGGCCACTGTGCGAACTACGACGATTTCGTTTTCCTACTTGTCCGCTGCAGGTGCAACCGTTGACCTATCCATTGGCGCCTCCCCCACGGTATCATTCACCCCAGGTTTTCACACGGTTTGCCTTACACCCGCCATGATGGCTTACATGAACATGGTCCAACCATCATACACCGACTCGCAAACAGGACGTGATTGGCGGGTTGTAGAGTTTGATTTCTCTTCGAGTGGATATGTGGTCATTGATGTCAATGCGATTACAGTGGGGTATTCAATTCTTGAGAACGTCACAGGATTAACACAACAAATGGTGGATTTCCACCGAGTAGAAATTGCATCAGGTGGAGAAAGCGTCGACATCCCATTGACCTATACTGCAGATGCTGGAGCGGTGGTATTTGACGGAGGTATTCATCATGAGTTGATGATTACCAATTATCCATTCACCGTCCCGAATACTCTGTATCCTGACGGAAATGTTGTCGAAATCACGACCCAACATCGTCATTTGTATGATAATGATGCGATTTCTAAGATTAATCTGACTGGAATCGCAAGTGATGGGAACACGATTTTGGTTGAGGTCACCAATCCTTCGACATCGGCAATTTTCACCCAACCATCTGGTTCGAATGTGCTACCAATGCAACCTGATTGCAGTGTCACTGAAATTGGAGGTCTTCTGGAAGTCAAGTGGCGATTTTTGGTCTCATGGACTTGGGATGACGTTTCCCAGATTGATTGGTTTGTCCTTGGTCAGAACATCACAGGGGAAGCAATCGCACCAGCAGCAGCTCAATCTGGCGGAACTGGAAGCCAAGCGGTCGAGAATGATCTTGAAGTGAGCGGTTTCGAAGTATTCGATGATCAAGGAAGACATCTTTCCAATCAGTTTTCACCGGATTATCCATTCCATGCACGCAGTGGACACGCCCTCACTGTTTCAGGAACCGTTCGTTTTCAGAATACCATAGATTTACGCCCTCAACAGAGCGATTTTGCAATGATCGTCAACATCTCTGGCCACGAAGTCTCCATGCTTGCTGATGGAACTGGTACATTCTCCGGCACCACAATACTGGAACCCGCCGAATCTCACTCAATCTCGCCACGAATCGGTCGAGTGGGTCCAATCACCGGGGCGACAGGAGCGAATGACTCAACCATCAGTCCACCAGTGGTGACAGTATTGGTAGATGATGCAGCACCAATCGCCTCGAATTTCTTGGTATCCACATCAGTTGGCCAAATCGATGCAAATGGTTACGTTTGGGATCCGGTTCAGTCACTTACAGTTCACATCACTGTTTCAGATGCAGAAGATCGCGACGACGAGGTAACTCTGCATTATTGGCGTGAGGGAATTGACGATGATGGAGACGGGTTAGCCCAAGCAGATGAGTATCAAACACAAGTCGCATCGCTAAATCCACTGAGGACGGGTTCACAACAGGTTTCATTCTCCAATATTCAAGTTGCTGGCAATGGCTTCAACGGCAAGGTGAGTCTGTGGATTGAGGGTACTGATTGGGCAGGCAATAGCTACCAAGAAGGAGGTACGGGAGGAGGCCCCGGATTGTCCTCGGACTGGGCAACATTGCAAATAGCCGAAAACACCGAAACTACTCTACTCAACACAGGCTTCGAACTCGATGCATGGGATGAGCACCTTTTGGCCGGACAAGAACACACCATCTCGATGGTGGTTCAGGATGCCAATGGCGTCGAAACATTGGATGACATCGCAGTCTACCTTGCGGGCCAGAATAATGCACCATTGGGCCAATTCCACTATGATCCACGCGATGATATTCTGACATCGGTTGTAGGTAGTCACATCGAGCCAATTGTAGCCGTATTGACTCCCTTGTCTATTGACAGTTCACGAATCGATATCACATTCAGAATGGATTGGGATACACCTACGTCCGACGGTTGGTATGTGCCTGGAGTGACAGTAACTGATGACACATCCATTGTTGCCAATATGAACAACTTGAACACTCTGCGTTGGAAATTGGACAATGTATTGGTCGCAACAGCGACCGATTTGGTGGATTTGACTCCCCCATTTTCAAATGGCAGTAGCACATTCATCAATGTCCAAGAAGGTGATGAGATTGCTATTGAAGGCGTCGTCCTTTACGGCGCAACCTCCGCACCCATGCAGGAACCCAGTGAAGGTTTGGCAGTAATCGCACAGATTCTCTTCGGTAGCACCGTTGTTTACGAAGAAGTCTTGGTCCAAGATGGAGGCACTTTCAATGCACCATTGGTTTTGCCTGATCGAACTCCACCGGTCCAAGAATTGCTCCTTGAGTTAAGAGTCCTCAATTTGCCAGGGCTGGGTACATCAGTTCCAAACTACGACTCAGTCGTTGTAGTCGATAGCGCTGCACCAGAGGTTGTGTTTGACCAATTCTTGTTCCCAATGTCCTCCTTGCTGCGCTTGGAAAGTGACAGACTGGATGAAGTGCTAATCGATATTCAGATTGACGATTCTGGAGGCATGCCAGATGAAAATGTAACCGTTCATTGGGATTACTATCGAAATGGCCTCCCTCGCTTGGGAGTCGGTGGAACGGGGGAGTTGTCATTCGTCTCTACCACCGGCACACTACACCACTTCACAACCTCACTGGATTTGCGACCTAAAGATGGCAATACATTGCTCGAAGGAGACCAAATTGTATTCTGGTTTGAGGCCACGGATTTGGCCGGCAACGAGCTTCAAGGTGATGGTACGGAAGATACACCTCGCGTCCCTCTATTGACAATCATTGAGTTCGTTCCGGTGCTTGAATCCTGGTCAATCACCCCCGATGTCCCAGAATTTGGCGAATCAGTGAGTATAAGTGCAAAATTCGTGAATCAGGGCATCCGTGCCGGCAACATCAATGTAACATTGGCAGAATATATTGCGGATTCATGGCACCTTCACGATTCAATTATTGTAGATCTTTCATCACGGGATTCTGGTTCGTTTGCCACATTTGAATGGGAAGCATGGAAGACCGGCGAGGCCGAGTTGTACATCTACATCGATGGTGACTTGGACAACCGAACTGCGGTTGAAGAATTCATGGTTGCAGGCCAGCCTGAGTCTGGGGGTGCAACATCGACTACCATGCTTCTCATCGCGATTGTCGGCGTATTAGGCATCATGGTGCTCGGTTTAATCGGCGTGATTATTTTCCGCAAGCCAAGTGAGTCGATGGGTGAATATATGGACGAATCATGGGATGATGAGGTGGAAGAATCCTTTGGAATGACAACCAATAATGTTCGTCTCGATTATGAGGATGATACCCTTTGGAATACGGTATCTCGTCACGGTATCTACGACAAGGATGCATTCCTCGCCCATGCACATCAATATGACCGGGACAAGGATGGTTTCCTAGATGCAGAGGAGTTAGAGCGGGCAGCCTACGACTTCGCATCACTTCTAGCGCAATCCACAGCACCCCCTGCTGAGGCCGAATATCCGTTTGATTACAATAACGAAACCGTTGCTCACATCATCGATTCTTACAACATTCATGACAAAGAGGCATTCCTTCACTTCGCACATGCATACGATGAAGATCGAAATGGATATCTCAAGCATAGTGAATTGAGTCGAGCAGCATCGGATTACGCAGCATCAGGCCGCAACGTCCCAGCCGCAGTTACAACGGCACCAGATCCAAGACTCTTATCCGTTGCCGAGGTTCGTGCGGCCTTGCCGGATTGGGGGGAAGACAAGGTCAATGCATGGATGGACAAGGGTTGGACGGCTCAACAAATCATTGACCATCACAAAGAATGGGTGGCTCCTGAAGCACCTGCTGGGTTTGGTGATGAGTATGTGTCTACTGAACCAGAGATACAAGTTGAAACATCGACAATCGTTGAGGTTGAAGAGCAATCAGAAACCATTGAATCCAACCTCCCAAGTGAGGCTGCAATGAAGCGATTGAAGAAAGC